>NZ_JBMNDS010000033.1:0-97125 GCF_052543295.1 Streptomyces sp. SAS_270 | reverse complement strand
TCGCCCCGGACCCTCCCGACAGGGTCCGGGGCGAAGGGCTGTGCGGTGCGCCGTCAGGAGTCGTCGGCGGTGCGTCGGCGCGACATGCGCCACGCCACCCCGACGGAACCGACGATGAGCACGGCTCCGATACCGATCTCCTTGATGTCGAAGCCGGCGATGCTGCCGCCGACACCGGCGCGGACACCCCGCTGAACGGGCGGGATGGGCACCGGCGTCGGGTTGGTCGGGCGCCCGGTGGCGATGGTGAGGTCGGTGTGGCCGCTCTCGCTGCCGCACTGGAAGGTGACCTCGTACAGCGCACCGGGCTTGGCGTCCCAGTCGACCATGGTCGTCGCCGAGGGCTGCCCCTTGGGGATGGTCACCGTGTCGAAGACCCCCGAGGAGACCTTGGCGTCGTGCCCGCAGCCGTCCACGCTGAGCGTGACTCTGCCTCCCGCGGCGATGGTCGAGGGCTGCACACTGAAGCCGAACGACGTGATGTTGTTGTTGCCGTCACCGTGGCCGTCACCGTGGCCGTCCCCGACGACGGCCACGGGTGCGGTGAAGGTCAGGGCGGTCATGCCCAGCAGTGCGGCCGAAGCGACGCGTATCGCGCGCATGGTGAGCCTCCGGGTCCCCGAGGAGCCTTGCCGCGGACCGGTTCCGCTTGCGTCAGAAATGCACCTCGATGATCGAAACGCTAGGAAAGGGCGCGCGGGCGCGCGATCGCTGTCGCGCGAATGGGGCAACCGTGTGGTCCGCTCAGGGGAAGCCGTACGTACACCCGGGGGACGGACGCGGTGTGGCGTCCGTCCCCCGGGTGTCGAGGCCTCGCGAGGGGCCCTGCGTCGAGAAGGCCCCGCGTCCGGGTGAACCCTGGTGAGGGCCCGTCACCCGTGCAGATGCGGGAACAGGACTGTGAACGGCTCAGCCGATGCCGTGATGCCCCGGCTGTAGGGGGCGTCGAAGTCCCAGATCAGGAAGAGCAGGAAGGCGATCAGGGCGGAGAAGAGGCCGGCGAGGATCAGCTCGCGTTTCGTGCGCCGGATCTGCAGGGCGAAGATCATGCCCACGGTGACCACGGCGCCGGTGATCAGCCCGAACCACACCACTCCGGGCATGGTGGCCCCGGTCGCGTCGGCGCGGGCGTTGCGGGCGGCGTCGGCAGCGGTGACCTGGTCGAGAAGCGGCTGGTAGGCCTGGGCCTCGAAGTCCGTCTTCGGCTGGTAGTCGGTCACGTCCTGGCGGATGCGGTCGAAGAGCCTGCCGCCACTGGCGGTGACACGGCCGTCGTCCGCCATGGTCTTCCACTCGGTGGTGACGACGTGGCTGACATAGGTGTTGACGTCGTTGCGGATGCGGTCGCGCACGTCGGGCGGGTAGACGCGGACCCGCTCGGAGATCTCGTGCAGAGCCTGCGCTTCCGCCTGTACGTGGTCCTGGGCGCCGCTGCGGGCCTCCCAGACACCCGCGATGGCCAGGCCGAGAACGATGGCGTACACCACGCCGATCATCATGGTGATGTACTCGATCACGTCCGGGGTCTCGGACGGATCCTCGTCCTCGGGGGCCGAGCGGTGGCGTACGAGAGTCACGATGAGGACGACGGCGCACGCCGCCGCCATCGCGAGGGCGAGAACAAGCCAATCCGACAAGGGATGTCTCCAGGAGTCAGCGCGGGCGCAGCGCCGCGACGGCGAACACCGCGGGCACGGTGAGGATCAGGGTGAGCGAGACCAGCGACGGTCCACTGGGGGGCGTGTGCCGGTGCGCCGTGGCGCGGTACGGCGGATAGCTCACCGGGGGCGGTGACGGCTCGGGGCCCGCACGGGGAGGAGCCTTGGGTTTCGGCTTCGGTTTGGGCGTCGGGGTTGGTCTGGGTGCCGGCGTGGGGACGACGGCGGGTGCCGGGCGCGGCGCCGTGGTGACGGGCGGAGGGGGAGGCGGGGGCTTGGGCCTCGGGGTCGGTGTCGGGGTGGGTGCCGGCTTCGGCGGTGGTTTCGGTGTCGGCGTCGGGGTGGGCGTCGGTGTCGGTGTGGGGCACGGCGTCGGGGGCGGCGGGCTCGGGCAGCCGTCGCCCGCGGTGGCCACCGCGCTCGCCCCGTCGCCGCCGGGGTCCACGGAGGCGTACGCGCAGGCGTCGGCGACCGCCGCCCCGCCCGGCGCACCGCCGAGGAACCACGTGAGGGTCAACACCGTCAACACCCTTATGAGAACGGCGGATCGGGTCGATTCGGGTACATGCACGACGAAGATCATGAGTGGTACGGCACCGGCGCACGCGGTAGTGACGTGGGATTGGACCCGAACGGGGGACGCGCCCCCTCAGCCGGTTTGACGCGCCGACGTGCAGACGTCCCCATAGGGGCACAAACGTGCGAAGCGCGAAGGTCGCGGCGAGGGCGCCGCCGGCGGCGTCCACGACCTCTGTGTCACAGGGTTCGGAAAGAAATTTGCGGGTCGGTTGAACACATCCGCCACTCCCGCCCGTACCTAGGACCATGCGTGGCGCTGTAGGGCGCTGCAACACCTAAGCAGACAGCGGGAGTTATCCATGAAGACCTCCTGGCGGAGCGCCTCACTCGTGGCGACAGCTGCGGCCGTGCTGGCGTTGACGACGGCGTGCGGTCAGGACGGCGGCACTTCCACGGGCAGCCAGAACGTGGGCGCCGCCGCGGCGGCCGACGGTTACGGCTCCAGCACCAGCCCCACGGTCGGTGCCGGGGCGGGCAACGGCTACGGCGCCGATTCCAAGGACGAGCAGGGTGCGGCCCAGTCGGCGACCGCCGGCCAGCTCGCCGTTTCCGAGAACGTGAAGCTCGGGAAGGTGCTTACCGACAGCGCGGGGATGACCCTCTACCGCTTCGACAAGGACACGGCCGAGCCGCCGAAGTCGAACTGTGACGGCGACTGCGCCACGGCCTGGCCGGCAGTGCCCGCCGACGGTGCCACGGCCGTCACCGGCGTGGACAAGTCGCTGCTCGGCGAGGTCACCCGTACGGATGGAAGCAAGCAGCTGACGGTCGCGGGCTGGCCGATGTACCGGTACGCCAAGGACACGAAGGCCGGGGACACCAACGGCCAGGGTGTGGGCGGCACTTGGTTCGCGTCCGCCCCCGACGGCAAGAAGGCGGCCGTCAAGGCCGACCTGCCGGGTCTGTCCACCCGCAACGACCCGAAGCTCGGCGAGATCATCGTCGACAAGAACGGCATGACGGTCTACCGCTTCATGAAGGACGAGGCGTGGCCGAAGCCGGTCTCGAACTGCACCGGAGCCTGCCTGGAGAAGTGGCCGGTCGTCGCGCCGGTCGAAGCGAACGACACCAAGGGCGTTCAGAAGAAGGGCCTGATGGGCTTCACCCGCCCGGACGGCGCCAAGCAGATGACCGTCAACTGCTGGCCCATCTACACCTTCTCCGGTGACAAGGCCGCCGGGGACACCAACGGTCAGGGCGTCGGCGGCACCTGGTACGCCGTCTCCCCCGACGGAAAGCCGGTCGGCGCGCCGAAGAAGTAGAGGGTCACCTCCCCAGGGTTGATCGCCTCACTCGCAGCACACCGGCAACGGAACGCGGATGGGAGGGGACGAAGCCAGGCACGTGTGCCGGACGAACAGAACAGCGCGTACGACCTACGGTCCGCCCCCTCCGCACCGCACGGAGGGGGCGGGCCGCTGGGCGTTCCCGCACGTCGGCGTACGGACCGACTTTGCCCGGCCGGCACCGGGCCCTTTTGGAGTGCTTCGGAGGGGTTTCGCGGGGGCGCACGGGACGCGCGTTCAAGGGGCGTTCATCGGGCGCCCGTTCCGCATGTGCCGGAGGCAGTGACCGGGAACGGACGGTCAATTTCCGTTTTGGCTCGCCCGTTTGGCGGACGATCAGTAGCCTCAGCTCGAACACCGGATCGCCTCGCCTGCCCCCTACGCCGTGGAGACATAGATGGAGCGTCCCGCCTGGGCCCCCCGGAGCATCGACATCTCGGTGCCGAGTGTTTCCCGCATCTACGACTACTACCTGGGCGGTTCGCACAATTTCGAGATGGACCGCGAAGCGGCGCGCAGGGCCATGGAGTTCATGCCGGGACTCCCGAAGATCATGCAGGCGAACCGGGCGTTCATGCGCCGTGCGGTGCGCTTCGCGGCCGACGAGGGCATCACGCAGTTCCTGGACATCGGTTCGGGCATTCCCACCTTCGGCAACGTCCACGAGATCGCCCAGAGCGCGCGCCCCGGCGCACGCGTCATGTATGTCGACCACGACCCGGTGGCCGTGGCCCACAGCAAGGTGGTTCTGGAGGGCAACGAGGACGCGGACGTGCTCGCCGCCGATCTCCTCAAGCCACAGGAGATCCTTTCGAGCCCCCAGGTTCAGCGCCTGATCGACCTGAACCGGCCGGTCGCCCTCCTCCTCGTTGCCATACTTCACTTCGTGGAGGACGCGGACGACCCGTACAAGGCGGTGGCCGAGCTGCGCGACGCGCTCGCGCCGGGCAGCCTGCTCGTCGTCACGCATGCCTCCTACGAGGGAATCCCGCTCCCGCAGGAGCGGGCCGAGGGTGCGGTCGACGTGTACAAGAACATCCGCAACCCGCTGATCATGCGCTCGCGCGAGGACATCGCGCGGTTCTTCGAGGGGTACGACATGGTGGAACCCGGACTGGTGCCGATGCCGAAGTGGCGGCCCGACACGGCATCCGAGGACGAGGATCCCTATTCCTTCTCCGGGTTCGCCGGCGTGGGGCGCACGGCGTGACCGCCGAGCCGGACGGGCCGGAGGACAGACTGCGCAGGTTCGCGACGATCTGGAGCCGTGCGGTCTTCCCCGTCACCTCCACGTCGCTGACCCGGCCGGAGTTCGAGCTGCGCCTCGTGCCGCTCGCCCGGCGGCTGAGCGAGGCGCTGCGGGCGAGGACCTTCGACGCGGCCGAGGGCCAGGCGGTCGGCGCCGCCCTCATCACGGCGCACTGCACCGACCCGGAGGCGCTCAGCCGCACTCTCGACTGCGTCGACGCCTATCTGGTGCTCTACTGCGGCGACGACAGCCCCCAGGAGGCCCTGCGCGCCCGCTCGGCGCGGCTGCAGCACGCCATGGCCGCCGGGTTCGCGCACGCGCTGCGGGAGCGGACGCTCGCCGAGCAGGAGGCCATCTCCCGGGCGGCGTTGAACGCCCGCAGCGCGGTCGCCGAGGCGCTGCACGCGAGCGAGGCCCGCTTCCGCGCGGTGTTCGAGGGCGCGGCGATAGGGATCGGCATCGCCGACCTCGACGGGAACATCCTTCAGGTCAACGGCGCGCTGCTGCGTATGTTCGGCATCTCCGAGCAGAGTGTGCGCGGCCGCAAGGTCGTCGAGTGGACCCACCCCGACGACGCCCCCCAAGTCTGGCGCCTTTACGAGGAGTTGGTACGCGGCGAGCGCGAGCACTACCACGTCGAGAAGGCGTTCTACCGCCCCGACGGGACCGTGCTGTGGACCAATCTGACGGTGTCGCTGCTGCGCGACCCGGACGGCCGGCCGCAGTACCAGCTCGCGCTGATGGAGGACACCACCGAGCGCCGGCTGCTCAACCTGCGGCTGCGCTACGAGGCCACGCACGACGCGCTCACCGGTCTGCCCAACCGGACCCTGTTCTTCGAGCGCCTGGAGAAGGCGCTGTCCGCGGGCGAGGGCCAGCGCTTCGGTCTGTGCTACCTCGACCTCGACGGCTTCAAGACCATCAACGACAGCCTCGGGCACGCCGCCGGCGACCGGCTGCTCGTCGAGGTCGCCGACCGCCTGCAGTCCTGCGCGACCGCCCCCGGCGAGATGGTCGCCCGGCTCGGCGGCGACGAGTTCGTGGCCCTGACCACCGGTACCGACACCGAGCGCGAGGTCGACGAGCTCGCCGGGCGCATCATGAACGCGCTGGTCACCCCGATCAGCATCGACGGCCGCGAGCTCACCGTGCGCGGCAGCATCGGCATCGTCGAGGGTCCGGCGGGGGAGCGCGGCCCCGCCGAGGTGCTGCGCAGCGCCGACATCACGATGTACCGGGCCAAGTCGGCGGGAGGCAACCGCTTCGAGCTCGCCGACCCGGAGGCCGACGCCCGCGCCATCACTCGGCACGGCCTCACCACCGCGCTTCCGGCGGCCCTGGACCGGGGCGAGTTCTTCATCGAGTACCAGCCGCTGGTGCACCTCGGCGACGGCAGTGTGCGGGGCGCCGAGGCCCTGGTGCGCTGGCTGCACCCGCAGCACGGCGTGCTGGGCCCGGACCGTTTCATCCCGCTCGCCGAACACACCGGTCTGATCGTCCCGCTCGGGCGCTGGGTCCTGGAGCAGTCGGTGCGCCAGGCCCGCGAGTGGCAGGAACGGCACACCGACGCGGGCCCGTTGCGCATCAACGTCAACCTGTCGCCGTGCCAGTTGTCCCACCCGGGCCTGGTCCAGGACACCGTCGACATCCTGGAACGGGCCGGCCTCGGGGCGGAGGCGCTGTGCCTGGAGGTCACCGAGTCCGCGCTGATCGGCGCCGACGACGACCTTCTCAAGCCGCTGCGCCGGCTGGCCGAGATGGGCGTCGACATCGCCCTCGACGACTTCGGCACGGGCTACTCCAACCTCGCCAACCTGCGGCGCCTGCCGGTCAGCATCCTCAAGCTGGACCGTTCCTTCACCCAGGGCATGCAGCAGTTCCCGGCGGACCCCGTCGACCTCAAGATCGTCGAGGGGATCGTGTCGCTCGCCCACAGCCTGGACCTGGCGGTCACGGTGGAGGGCGTGGAGACGGGAGCCCAGGCGGAGCAGCTGCGGATACTGGGCTGCGACACGGCCCAGGGCTGGTACTACGCCCGCCCGGGCCCGCCGGAGCGGCTGCACGAGCTGGCATTGGTGGACGCCACGGCCTGAGCGCCCGCGGGCCCGCTACCGCCCACCGGCGGCCCCGCCGGTGGGCGTTGGCCGCCGGACCGGACCGGAGAGGACCCCGGCATGCTCAGGCCGGGCCGACCAGACGGTTCAGCGCCGGTGCGAGGACCGGGGTGAGGGCCTCGACGTAGGCCTCGGAGAGGTGGCTGTCGTCGCGGTAGACGGCGACATTGCCGACGACCACGGGACAGGTGCCGGTGCGCGTGGCGCAGACCCAGGGTTCGGGGTCGATGACCGAGGCGCCGGTCGCGGCGGCGGCGCTGCGCACGGCGGTGTGCCGGGTCCCGTCGTGGATCGCCTCCGGCAGGTGGTTCGCGCAGACGCCCAGGTGCAGGGAGTTCCTGGCGGCGCAGTCGACCGCGTCGACCTTCGGCCACGGGGTGTCGAGCACGACGGCGAGGTGCGCGCCGGAGGCGGTCAGGCCTCGGAAGGTTTCCTCGAAGCCGGCGGTCCACTGCTGGAGAGGGTCGTCGGCGGGCCGGGCCGGGTCGCCCGCGTCCGAGGAGGAGACGACGACCAGGGCAGGGTGCAGGGTGTTGATCCTCGCGACGGCGTGGGAACGCCAGGTGTCGCAAGCCGTGTACGGCTTGTGCCGGCTGATGATGGTCACGTCGGCGACCTTGCAGGAAGCCTTCGTCAGCGAGACCAGCTTCCACCCGCGCGCGATCGCGAGCCGGTGCAGGGCCGGGAACCACTGGGCCGCATGGGAGTCGCCGAAGAGCACGACGGTCCGGGAGGAGGCGCGGTCCCCGTAGACGCAGGACGGGGTTTTGGTGCTGCCGTAGCTGACATGGCAGCCGTCCCGGTAGACCGCGGACCGGGAGGCCTTCACCTGCGGCAGGGCCGGGACGAGGTTGCTCGGCAGCCCGGCGCCGGAGGACTCCAGGAGTTCGGCCAGCCGCGCCTGCGGGTCCGGCGCGCCGGCCAGTGCCTGTGCCAGGACGGGAGCGGGCCCGCCGACCTCGATCGTCGGCGGGACCGCCGCCGCCGTGAGTGACAGCACCGTGGCCCCCGCCGACAGGCCGGCGCCCAGTACCAGGGCCCGGCGAGGCCGCCCCCGGAACGCCCGGTGGAAGCGCACCGGGTTCTCGACGAGGCGCAGCGTCAGCCACGCGAGGCCCAGTGCGACCGCGCACAGCGCGAGCGAGAGCGGTACCTCGGCGATGCCGTCCGCACGGCCCAGCGCCGCCGGGACGATGACCAGCAGCGGCCAGTGCCACAGGTACCAGCCGTACGAGAGCCCGCCGAGCCGAACCAGTGGCCGCCGCCCGAGCAGCCACCCCGCGCCGTGCGGGGCGGGTGCGCAGCCGCCGGCCAGGACGAGTGCGGCGCCGAGGACCGGCAGCAGGGCGCGGTAGCCGGGAAACGGCGTCGCGTCGTCGTACCGGACCGCCGCCAGCGCGACGCAGGCCAGCCCGAGCCAGCTCAGTGGCCCCACGAGGGCGGCGGGCAGTCGTTCCAGCCGGGCCGCGGCCAGCGCCAGCAGCGCCCCTACGCCGAGTTCCCAGCCCCGGCCGGCGAAGCCGAAGTACGCCCAGGGCGCCGAGGAGTTCGTCTCCAGGACGCTGTCCGCGAACGACCCCAGGCACAGCACCACGAGCGGCACCATGACCAGCCCGCGCCGGCCACGGGCGACGCGCCAGCAGAGCAGCAGGAGCAGTGGCCACACGAGGTAGAACTGCTCCTCCACGGCGAGCGACCAGAAGTGCTGGAAGGGCGACGGCGGACTGTCCTGGGCCAAATAGTCCGTACCGGCCGCCGCCAGCCGGAAGTTGACCGCGTACAGCGCGCTGGCGAGGGCGTCGCCCGCGTACTCGGCGAGCCGCACCTTCGACAGGAACAGCCATGACCCGGCCAGTGCGGCGGCGATGACCAGGGACGACGCGGGCAGCAGCCGCAGCGCCCGGCGAGCGAAGAAGGAGCGGACCGACAGCCGCCCGGTGGTGGTGAGTTCACGCAGGAGCAGGGACGTGATGAGGAAGCCGGAGATCACGAAGAACACGTCGACGCCGACGTAACCGCCGCTGACCTGTGACACTCCTGCGTGGGAGAGGACCACGAGCCCGACGGCCACCGCGCGCAGTCCCTGGATGTCGAGCCGTAGGGAGTGGCCTCCGCGTGGCGCGGATCTGCTGCTCGCCGGGAGGGTGCAGACCTCGGCGGGCCCGGTGCTCGGCATCAGGGTCCAACTCCTTGCGGGGACGGGCATGGTCGACTACGTACTGTCCATCCGCCACTCAGGATTGAGGTGGCCACCGCCTCAACTTCACGAGAACTCCCGGCGCTCACGCGTGTGCCACGCCGTTCCAGGCGGGCGACCGGGTGCGCTCAGTGCTCCAGCAGCATCCGCTGAAGCTCCCTGGCCGCCCGCGGCGGAGCCACGTCGCTGCGGTGCGCCAGGGCGATCGTGCGGTGCAGACCGGGCTGCGCGAGCGGGGTCACGCGCAGCCCGCGTCCCGACCGGGTAGCCACCATGCGTGGGACGACGGCCACGCCCAGGCCCGCGCGGACGAACCCCAGCACCGCGTCCATCTCGCCGCCCTCGACCGCGAAGTCCGGCTCGAAGCCCTCGGCGCGACATGCGGCGACCGTCAGTTCCCGCAGGTCGTAGCCGTGCCGGAACATCACGAGACGTGCGCCCTCCAGGTCCGCGATCCGCAGGGCGCGGCGCCCGCGGCCCGGCGCGGGCGCGTCCGGCGACGACACCACCACCAGGTCCTCCGTGAGCAGCTCCAGCGTGGTCAGTGCCGGGGACGGGGTGGGCAGCGGGAGCACCAGCAGGGCGAGGTCGAGAGCGCCGCGCGCGAGTTCTCGTACCAGATCATGCGAGCCGCCCTCCTCGATCAGCAGCCGGATGCCGGGATAGCGGTCGTGGAAGGCATGCAGCACGTCCGGGAGCAGACCCGTGCACAGGCTCGGAGTGGCGCCCAGCCGCACCCGCCCGCTGCGCAGCTGGGCCAGTTCCTGCACCTCGTGGCGGGCCGTGTCGGCGTCGGCCAGGATGCGGCGGGCCAGCGGCAGCAGCGCCTCGCCCGCGTCCGTCAGCGTGATGTTGCCGCGCGCCCGCAGGAACAGATCCGCCCCCAGCTCCCGCTCCAGCGCCTTGATCTGCTGCGAGAGGGACGGCTGCGCGACATGGACCAGATCGGCGGCCCGGGTGAAGTGCCGGGTCTCGGCGACGGCCACGAAGTACTGGAGCTGCTGGAATTGCACTCGACCCACGATAGGGCATGCCTATGGAAACGAGCCGAACCATGTCTTGGACCGATTGGCCCCTTCGGCCCTAGCGTTCTGAGACATGGCTCTGGCAACGCGGACGGACCGACGACCGTCGATGACACGCACCGTGTGGGACAGCTCGGTCGGCAAGAAGACGGTCATGGCCGTGAGCGGCCTGATCATGCTGCTCTACCTGGTCGTCCACATGATCGGAAACCTGAAGATCTTCTTCGGGCCGGGCGAGTTCAACCACTACGCACACTGGCTGCGCACCCTCGGTGAGCCCTTCCTGCACTACGAATGGGCCCTGTGGATCATCCGGGTGGTCCTGGTCGTCGCCGTCGTCGCGCACGCCACCGCCGCCTACCAGCTGAGCCGCCGCGACCTGCGGGCCCGGCCCAGCAAGTACGTCCACAGGAAGCCGCGGGCGAGCTACGCGACACGCACCATGCGCTGGGGCGGGATCATCCTCGGCCTGTTCATCGTCTGGCACCTCCTCGACCTGACGACCGGCACCGTGCACACCGGCGGCTTCCAGGCCGGACACCCCTACCAGAACGTCGTCGACACCTTCTCGACCTGGTACGGCGACGTTGTCTACATCGTCGCGATGCTCGCCCTCGGTCTGCACATCCGGCACGGCTTCTGGAGCGCCGCGCAGACCCTGGGCGCCGGCAGCCGCAGCCGCGACCGCGCCCTGAAGACCGTCGCCAATGTTCTCGCGTTGCTGCTCACGGCCGGCTTCATCGCCGTACCCGTGGGCGTCATGACCGGAGTGGTGAGCTGACATGACTTCCTATGCCGAGTACGCGACCGGAGAGCCGGTCGGCGACACCAAGGCGCCCGACGGCCCGGTCCACGAGCGCTGGGACACCCGCCGCTTCGAGGCCAAGCTCGTCAACCCCGCCAACCGCCGCAAGCACACGGTGATCGTCGTCGGAACCGGCCTCGCGGGCGGCGCCGCCGGTGCCACGCTCGCCGAACAGGGCTACCACGTCGTCCAGTTCTGCTACCAGGACTCGCCCCGCCGCGCCCACTCGATCGCCGCGCAGGGCGGCATCAACGCCGCGAAGAACTACCGCAACGACGGCGACTCGGTCCACCGGCTGTTCTACGACACCGTCAAGGGCGGGGACTTCAGGGCGCGGGAGTCCAACGTCCACCGCCTCGCGCAGATCTCGGTGGAGATCATCGACCAGTGCGTCGCACAGGGCGTGCCCTTCGCCCGCGAGTACGGCGGACTCCTCGACACCCGCTCCTTCGGCGGCGTCCAGGTGTCCCGCACCTTCTACGCCCGCGGCCAGACAGGGCAGCAGCTCCTGCTCGGCGCCTACCAGGCACTGTCGCGACAGATCGCGGCCGGCAACATCGAACTGCACGCCCGGACGGAGATGCTCGACCTGATCGTGGTCGACGGGCGGGCTCGCGGAATCGTCGCCCGCGACCTCGTCACCGGCCGCATCGACAGCTACTTCGCGGACGCGGTGGTGCTCGCCTCCGGCGGCTACGGCAACGTCTTCTACCTGTCGACGAACGCCATGAACTCCAACGCCACCGCCATCTGGCGGGCCCACCGGCGCGGCGCCCACTTCGCCAACCCCTGCTTCACGCAGATCCACCCGACGTGCATCCCGCGCACCGGCGACCACCAGTCCAAACTCACCCTGATGAGCGAGTCGCTGCGCAACGACGGCCGCATCTGGGTGCCCAGGGCCAAGGGCGACGACCGGCCGCCGAACAAGATCCCCGAGGACGAGCGCGACTACTACCTGGAACGCATCTACCCGTCCTTCGGCAACCTGGTGCCGCGCGACATCGCCTCCCGCGCCGCGAAGAACGTCTGCGACGAGGGCAGGGGAGTCGGCCCCGGCGGCCAGGGCGTCTACCTCGACTTCGCCGACGCCATCCAGCGGATGGGCCGCAAGGCCGTCGAGGAGAAGTACGGCAACCTCTTCGACATGTACGCGCGGATCACCGCCGAGGACCCGTACACCGTCCCGATGCGGATCTACCCCGCCGTGCACTACACGATGGGCGGACTGTGGGTCGACTACGACCTGCAGACCACCGTCCCCGGCCTGTTCGCGATCGGCGAGGCCAACTTCTCGGATCACGGCGCGAACCGCCTGGGAGCCTCGGCCCTGATGCAGGGGCTCGCCGACGGCTACTTCGTCCTGCCGTCCACGATCAACGACTACCTGGCCCGCAACCCGCACCACGAAGAGGTCACGCACGAACACCCGCTCGTGCAGGAGGTGTTGGCCGAGACGGAGGACCGGCTGCGGCTGCTCCTCGCCGTCGACGGCGACCGCACCCCCGACTCCTTCCACCGCGAAGTCGGCGAACTCATGTGGGAGTTCTGCGGCATGGCGCGGACGGAGACCGGGCTGCGCAAGGCACTTGAACGCATCCCGCAGATCCGCGAGGAGTTCTGGCGGCGCATCAAGGTCCCCGGCACCGGCGAGGAGTTCAACCAGTCGCTGGAGAAGGCCAACCGTGTCGTCGACTACCTGGAGCTCGCCGAGCTCATGTGCCTCGACGCGCTGCACCGAGCCGAGTCCTGCGGCGGCCACTTCCGCGAGGAGTCCCAGACCCCCGACGGCGAGGCGGCGCGCAAGGACGACGAGTTCTCCTACGCGGCCGCCTGGGAGTTCACCGCCACCGGCGACGCCCCCGTCCTGCACAAGGAAGACCTCGTCTTCGAGTACGTCCACCCCACTCAGCGGAGCTACGCATGAAGCTCACCCTGCGCGTCTGGCGGCAGCAGAACGCCGACGCCCCCGGCGCGATGTCCACGTACGACGTGGACGGCATCTCGGCCGACATGTCCTTCCTGGAGATGCTCGACACCCTCAACGAGGAGCTCATCCTCAAGGGCGAGGACCCCGTCGCCTTCGACCACGACTGCCGCGAGGGCATCTGCGGTGCCTGCTCGCTCGTCATCAACGGCGACGCGCACGGCCCGGAGCGCACCACCTCCTGCCAGCTGCACATGCGGTCCTTCAAGGACGGCGACACGATCGACGTCGAGCCGTGGCGCGCCTCGGCCTTCCCGGTCGTGAAGGACCTCGTGGTCGACCGGTCCGCCTTCGACCGCATCATCCAGTCCGGCGGCTACATCACCGCCCCCACCGGCGCGGCGCCCGAGGCCCACGCCACTCCCGTCCCGAAGCCGGACGCCGACTTCGCCTTCGAGCACGCCGAGTGCATCGGCTGCGGCGCCTGCGTGGCAGCCTGCCCCAACGGCGCGGCGATGCTCTTCACCTCCGCGAAGATCAACCACCTGAACGTGCTGCCGCAGGGCGCGCCCGAACGCGAGACCCGCGTCCTCGACATGGTCGCGCAGATGGACGAGGAGGGCTTCGGCGGCTGCACCCTCGCCGGCGAATGCGCCACCGCCTGCCCGAAGGGAATCCCGCTGGTCTCCATCACCGGCATGAACAAGGAGTGGCTGCGCGCGACCCGCAGAGCGGGAAGGCGTTAGCCGTACGTCGTTCGCCGTTACGGTGCGGACGGGCGGGACCGGGAGTGGTGCTCATTCCCGGTCCCGTCTCGCTTTCCCGGGCGCCCCTGGCATTCAACATCCCCACATCCGGGCTCTCGGCGCCGGTCACGTACACGCCAATCGGCATCGGAAGAACAGAAGTGGCGGCGAACGCGCACACCCGGCCGCCGCCGCACCGCCGACCCGGCCCGTGACCAGGAGAGTGCCATGACCGGCGTATCCACCCTCGACAGCCCGCCGCAGCCCGTTGCCCCCACCCGCTACACCGTCACCCTCGCCCGCGACGAGGCCGACGTCCGAGCGGCCCAGCGGCTGCGCCACGACGTCTTTGCCGGGGAGATGGGTGCCCTGCTGGCCACCCCGCAACCTGGCCTCGACATCGACGCCTTCGACGCGTACTGCGATCACCTGCTCGTCCGCGACACCGTGACCGGCCAGGTCGTCGGCACCTACCGGCTGCTGCCGCCCGAGCGGGCCGCGGTCGCCGGGCGGCTCTACTCGCAGAGCGAGTTCGACCTCGGCCCGCTCGACGCGATCCGCCCCGGGCTCGTCGAGGTCGGCCGCTCCTGCGTGCACCCCGACCACCGCGACGGCGCGGTCATCGGCCTGATCTGGGCCGGTATCGCCCGGTACATGGTGCAGGGCGGCCACGAGTGGCTCGCCGGCTGCTGCTCCATCCCGCTCGCCGACGGCGGCGCGCTCGCCGCAGGCACCTGGGACCGGGTCCGGGCCAAGTACCTGGCGCCCGAGGAGTACCGCGTACGTCCGCTGCTGCCCTGGAGCGCCGAGGGTGTGACCCGGGCGGCGCGCACCGAGCTGCCTCCGCTGCTGCGCGGGTATCTGCGCCTCGGTGCCTGGGTCTGCGCGGAGCCCGCGCACGACCCGGACTTCGGCGTCGCCGACCTGTACGTGCTGCTGTCGATGCGCCGCGTCGACCCGCGCTATCTGCGGCACTTCCTGTCGCTCATACCGGCGTCATGAGCGTGTCGAGCGCGACGGGCGCGGCGGGCACAACCCGTATCCGCGTACCGGTGGCGCCCTGGACCCGCCGAACGTCCGTGGCCGGTACGGCTGTTGGGGCGAGCGCGTGGCTGCCCAGTGCTCCCTGCACTCCGCAGGTCTGCGTGCAGTCCACGCGGTCGGCCGCCGCGGCGCCGCGCGCCGTGCTGCGGCTGGTCGCGGTCCTGGTCACCGTCGTCGTCGGGGTCGTGCTGATGCCGGCCGTCGCACGGATCGCCGCCGCACGGCGCGACCGGATCATCCGGGCGTGGTGCCGGACGGTGGTACGGGCCTCGGGAGTGCGGATCAGGATGACCGGCGACGCCCCGCCCACCGGCGGCCTGCTGCTGGTGGCCAACCACATCTCCTGGCTGGACATCCCGCTGCTCGCCGCCGTGCGACCCAGCAGGATGCTCGCCAAGGCCGAGATCCGCCAGTGGCCCGTGGCGGGCGCGCTCACCGCGCGCAGCGGAGCCCTGTTCATCGAGCGCGACCGGCTGCGCGCCCTGACCCGCACCGTCGAACGGATCGCGGACACACTGCGCGACGGCGCCGCGGTGGTGGTCTTCCCCGAGGGCAGCACGTGGTGCGGCCGGGCCCAGGGCCACTTCCGGCGGGCCGTCTTCCAGGCCGCGCTCGACGCCGGTGTCCCCGTCCAGCCGGTGCGCCTGCACTACCGCCTCGACGGCGGAGCGGTGAGCACCGCACCCGCGTTCGTCGGGAGCGACTCGCTGCTCACCTCGGTGTGGCGGGTCGTGTCGGCGCGCGGGGTGGTGGCGGAGGTGGGGGTGCGACCGGTGCTCGCGCCGGGCAGCGCACCCGACCGGCGCGCCCTCGCCCGGGCAGCCGAAACGGCCACCGGCCTGCGGACCCGCGCCAACGCACAAGGAGGCGCGTGCCACTGACGTACCGTCAACTGTGCGCGGTACCGTCCCCGCATGTATCCCGGAGCGTACGACCCCACCAGGCCGGCCGTCGTCACCGCGGACGGCGGCCGGACCCTCACCTACGGACAGCTCGAGGAGCGCTCCCTGCGCCTCGCCGATCACCTGCGCACCAGCGGGCTGCGCCGCGGTGACCACGTCGCGATCCTCTCGGGGAACGACCCGCGGTTCCTGGAGGTCTACTGGGCCGCCGCGCGCTCCGGCCTCTACGTCACCGCCGTCAACCACCATCTGACCGCCGACGAGGCCGGCTACATCGTGCGCGACTGCGGCGCCTCCGCGCTGATCGTCTCGGGGGAGCTGGGTGAACTCGCCGACCATGTGGCGCAGTTGATGCCGTCGGCTACCCTGCGCTTCGACGACGGCTCCTACGAGGCCGCCCTCGCCGCCGCCTCACCCGAGCCGCCCGCCGAACAGCCGCGGGGCAGCGACATGCTGTACTCCTCCGGAACCACCGGCCGCCCCAAGGGAATCGAACCGGCCCTGCCGGAAGGCGACATCCGAGAGGTGCCGAGCACGTTCCAGCTTCTGTTCCAGCCGATGTACGGCTTCGACGAGGACACCGTCTATCTCTGTCCGGCCCCGCTCTACCACGCGGCCCCACTCCGCTTCTCCTACGTCGTCACCGCCACCGGCGGCACAGTCGTCCTGATGGACTCCTTCGACGCCGAGGCCGCGCTCGAAGCCGTGGAACGGCACCGGGTCACGCACAGCCAGTGGGTGCCGACCATGTTCGTACGGATGCTCAAACTGCCGCCCGAGACGCGGACGTCGTACGACGTGTCGTCGCTGAAGGTCGCCATCCACGCCGCCGCGCCCTGCCCCGTCGAGGTGAAGCGGCGGATGATGGAGTGGTGGGGGCCGGTCCTGTACGAGTACTACGCGGCGACCGAGGCCAACGGGATCACTTTCATCGACCCCGAGGAGTGGCTGCGCAAACCGGGGTCGGTGGGCCGGGGCGGACTCCTCGGTGACGTGCGGATCTGCGGCGAGGACGGCAAGGTGCTGCCCGCCGGCGAGACCGGCACCGTCTACTTCGAGCGCGACGAGCTGCCCTTCACCTATCACAACGACGACGGCCGTACCCGCGCCGCGCAGCACCCCGACCACCCCACCTGGACGACCACGGGCGACATCGGGCATGTCGACGAGGACGGCTACCTCTTCCTCACCGACCGGCGGGCGTTCACGATCATCTCCGGCGGCGTGAACATCTACCCGCAGGAGACGGAGAACTGCCTGATCCTGCACCCGAAGGTCGCCGACGTCGCGGTCGTCGGGGTGCCCGATTCGGAGATGGGCGAGGCCGTCAAGGCGGTCGTGCAGCCCGCGCCCGGTGTCGCGCCCGGCCCCGAACTGGAGCGCGAACTCATCGACTTCGCCCGGCAGCACATCGCGCACTACAAGACCCCGCGCAGCGTGGACTTCGCGGACACGCTGCCACGGACACCCACGGGCAAGCTGGCCAAGTCCGCGCTCAGGAGGGCCTATTGGGCGTGAACGGGTGGGTCGGCTGCCACGTCGACATTACGCAGGTGATTACCTGAATAATTGACCCGTGAGCGGCGAGCCGGCCGGGTCGGCGCGTCCCCGAGGAGCGGGTCCGGCTTTCGGAGAAGATCTGGCCATGACCGATGTGACGAAAGCAGTTCTCCAGGGCGGCCCTGACGATCTCACCGAGCGGATCGTCTCCGCCCCGGAGCCCGGGCTCGACATCAAGCTCCTGTTCCGTGGGGGATATGAGCACTTCAGGGCCACGACGCGTCAGCAGGAGACCTCGGAGGGCCTGTTGCCCGTGTACGAGTGGTGGGAGCGCACGGAACTCCCGGGGTAGGCGCCGTACCCGGCGGTCCCGCTGATCCTGCGCGGCTCGCAGGAGCCCGCTTGCGGGAACTCCGACGCTGAGCGCTATCCGAACAGGCGGCGCTGGATCTCCCGCCGGTAGTCCTCGAGTGTCCTGTCGAGATGTGTCGCCGTGGCCTCGGCCGCCTCGTCGGGCCGGCCGTCGCGGATGGCCCGGTAGATCTGCTCGTGCTCCACGACCGCGGACTCGGTGCCTTCACCGAGCGTGTCGTGGATCCCTATCGCGCTGGACTGCCGCTGCAGTCGTCGTGCGTCACGCACGGCGCTGACGAGGAAGGTGTTGTGCGAGGCGACGGCGACGCCCATGTGGAAGTCCTCGTCCGCCTGGTTGAACACCTCGACCTGCCCGTGGGTGAACCCGTGCCGGCACTGCTGCATGGCCACCTCGATGGTCCGCAGCTCGGCGGGCGTGGCCCGGGTGGCGGCCAGGCTGCTCGCGGCCGTTTCCTGGACCCGGCGGAACTCGAACAGCATGAGCACGTGATCGATGTCGACCGGGCGGAAGAAGCCGCCCCAGCGGCTGGTGATGAGCATGCCCTCGTCGTCCGCGACGAACAGTCCACGCCCCTTGTGCGCCCGGACCCGGCCGAGCGCCGAAAGGATCTTCACGGCTTCCCGAACCACCGCCCTGCTGGTGTCCAGCCTCTGGGCCAGGTCGTTCTCCGTGGGCAGCCGATCACCTGCCACCAGACGGGCCTCGGCGATGAACTCGAGGATCCGCTCCGCCACGACCTCGTAGCCGGGCCGGTACTCACTCCGCGCGCCCGCGCCGTTCACCGCTGCGGTCGCAGCCGTGGGTGCCTGCGTCGGCAAGGCCGCCTGGGCCGCGGGCGTGTCGTTCATCTGTCCTGCCTCCTGGCTGGCGCAACTGGGGCGGCTGATCGCTGTGGAGCCGCGCTCATCGTATCCCAAGCATCGATTAGTCGTACTCATCTGAGGCGTAGATCTACAGCATGAGGCGGGTAGGTCAAGGTGTAGATCGTGATCTATCTGCACATTTCGGGCTCATACTTGGCATCAGTACCCGCATATTGCTGGGAAAAGGGCGCACAAACTCTTGACTGGATCCCAGATGAGGCGCCTAATTTCTTCCGCGACGGCAAGCGAGACGGCCGTCTGCGGTCCCTGACGCCCGGCCGGTACGGCCACGTCGCCCGATCCTCGCGCGCCACCAGTCCATCTGCTCGGGGCGCCCTGTGAAACCAGTGGAGTCGCACATGACCGTCTACAAGCCTTCGTCCAGCCCGAAGAGAGCGATCAGCAAGAGGCGTGCGGCGTTGCTGGCCGGGTGCGCGGTCACGGTGTTGCTGACCGTGACGGCCTGTGGCGGCGGCGGCACGGCCGGTACGACGACCAAGGACGGCTTCGCTCAAGTGCCGCAGAAGGACGGCGCGTTGACCGTCTGGGTGGACGCGACCCGTATGGACGCCGCGAAGCTCTACCAGAAGCTGCACCCCGAGGTGAAGCTGAACATAGTCAGCTATGACGGCGACGCCAACGGCTCCAACTACCTCCAGACCAAGGTCCAGCTGTTCAACCGCACCCACAAGGGCTGGCCGGACGTGGTGTTCAGCTCGCAGAACAACGAGGCCTCCTGGGCGGTCGACGCGGGCTTCGCCGCTCCGCTCAACAAGGGCCTGATCCCCTCGGCGTCCCTGGGGCAGTTCGCGAAGGGCGCCAACGACGTCTGCACGGTGGGCGGCACCCTCTACTGTCTGCGCAACGACCTCTCCCAGGCGGTGCTGTGGTACAACGCCCCGCTGCTGAAGAAGTTCGGCTACGCGGTGCCGACGACGTGGGAGGAGTACCAGAAGCTCGGCGAGAAGGTGGCCAAGGACCACCCGGGCTACCTCGTGGGTGACGCCGGCGACTCCTACACGCCTGAGATCTACCTGTGGGCGAGCAAGTGCGGCGCCAACCACATCACCGGCCCGAAGGCTGTGTCGGTGAACACCTCCAGCGAGGCCTGCACCAAGATGGCCAAGCTCATGGACGTGCTGATCAAGAACAAGTCCATGTCCATCAGCGGGGTCTTCAGCACCGACTTCGGCAAGAACCAGGCCGACAAGGTGCTGCTCATGCCCGGCCCCGCCTGGTACGGCGGCGCGCTGTTCGAGGGCACCTTCAAGACGCCGGCCAAGCAGATCGCGGCCGCACCCATCCCCCAGTGGCAGGGGGAGACCTCGCCCTCCACCGGCAACGTCGGCGGCGGCACGTGGCTGCTGTCCCAGCACTCCGAGCACGTCAAGGCCGCTGCCGACTTCCTGAAGTGGGTCACCACCGACAACGCCTACCAGGGTGAGAAGGCGCCGGGCTTCCCCGCGTACGCGCCGGCGGCCGAGGCGTGGCTGAAGGGACAGGACGCCTCGGGCTACTTCGCCGGCGACCTGGGCGCGCTCAAGGCAGCCTCCTCCCAGGTCTGGAACGGGTGGGGCTCGGGCCAGTTCAGCCAGGAGGCGATCTGGGCCGCCACCGTCAAGCCCGGCATGACCCAGGGCAAGAGCGTCGTCTCGTTGCTGCCGGCCTGGCAGGACTCCATCGTCAAGTACGCCAAGTCCAACGGATACAAGGTCTCCCAGTGACCCTCGCCCGCTCCTCGACCGGCTCTGCCCGCCGGAGCCCTCGCGGCGCCGGCCGGCAGAGCCGGGCCGGCACGGCCTTCGTCGCCGCCTACGTGGTCCTGCTGATCGCCTTCGGCGTCCTTCCGACCGCTTACGCGATCTACTTCGCCTTCACCGACGCCGGGGGCAGGGTCACCGGCTTCTCCAACTTCGTGACCACGGCGCAGGACTTCCGCTTCCTGGACGCCGTGAGCCATGTCGCCATCTACCTCGCCTTCTGGCTCCTGTCCCTGGTCGTGTTCGTGGTGGCGCTGGCGCTGCTGCTGCACCGCCTGGCCTCGGGTTCCGCCGGCAAGGCGCTGCGTTTCCTCTACTACATCCCGGGAGCGCTCGCCGGCGCCGCGAGCGTGCTGGTGTGGCTGTTCATGCTCGACCCGACGGTGAGCCCGGTGAGTTCGCTCCTGGGCGTGCTGGGATTCCACACCTTCGGCGAGGTGATCGCACCCGGCAACCTGCCCGTGCTGTTCACGATCATCGCGTTCTGGACCGGTGCGGGCGGCTGGATCGTCGTCATGTACGGCGCACTCAACAACATCCCCACGGATGTGATGGAAGCCGCGCGCATCGATGGCGCGGGCGCCTGGCAGACCGCCTGGCACGTGCAGATCCCGATGCTCCGCAAGTGGATCGTGTACATGGTGATCCTGGCGTTCGCGGGCGGCGCGCAGCTCTTCGTCGAGCCTCAGCTGCTGTCCCTCGCCAGCGTGGGCGTGGCCGGACGCGACTACTCGCTCAACCAGTTGACGTACGACTTCGCCTTCCAGATGAACAACATCAACGGTGCCGCCGCGGTCTCGGTGGAACTCCTGGTCGTCAGTGTGTCGGCCGCCGCCGTCTTCGTCGCACGGTCGGGGTTCTTCGATGCCGACTAAAACCTCTGGTGGTCGAGTCGCCGCCGCAGCGAGCCCGGAACGGGAAGCGCCCCTCATGAGCCGATCTCACCACCACCGGCCGCCGCACCGCCGGCCCGTACGGCACCTGGGCTCCCGGCTGCTGACGGGATCCGTACTGGCCGCGTTCCTCGCCTTCTTCGTGCTGCCGGTGCTGTGGCTCGTCCTCGCGGCGACCAAGACCGACCAGCAGCTGGTTCACGACAATCCGCTGTCCTTCGGCTCCTTCCACGCGCTGAAGTCGAACTGGCACTCGCTCACGGCGTTCCAGGACAACGCCGTCATGCAGTGGCTCGGCAACTCGGCCCTCTACGCGGTGATCTCGCTGGTCATCACGCTCGCTGTCGCCATTCCCGCGGGATACGCCCTGGCCATGACCGAGTTCCGTGGCCGGCACACCCTGCTGATCGCGACGCTGGTCGTGATGCTCATGCCGAACGCCACGCTGGTGGTGCCGCTGTTCCTGGAGATCAACGCGGTGCACCTGATCGGCACGATGTGGTCGATCATCCTGCCGTACTCGTTCTACCCGTTCGGCGTGTACCTGACGTACATCTACTTCACCACCGCCGTACCGAAGGACCTGCTGGCGGCGGCCCGGATGGACGGCTGCTCGGAGTTCCGCGTCTTCTGGCACATCGCGCTGCCGCTGGCGACACCGGTCATCGCGCTCGTGGGCTTCTTCAGCTTCGTCGCCAACTGGACCAACTACTTCCTGCCGTACGTGATGCTCCCCGAGAGCAGCCAGATGCCCATCCAGGTGGGGGTCGGAAGCCTGCTCAGCAACGTGCCGTCCTTCAACCCGGCCGTCGGCGACCTCGCGATCGAGCGGCCGCAGCTGGCTCTGGCCACCCTCGTCGCCATCACGCCCGTGCTGGTCGTCTTCCTCTTCGCCCAGCGCTTCCTGGTCAGCGGAATGCTCGCCGGCGCCACCAAGGAATAGCGGCCCGTCCCGGCCGCCGTCTCCGGCCTGCGCCGCCCCGCCGCCCACCCCGAACGGAGATCCCCGTGCCCTACAGCTCTGCCGACCGCACCTCGGCCAAGGACGCCCCCCACGACCAGCCGGTCCCGCCACCCGAGATAGAGGCGAGGGTGCCGCTGCTCGAACCACCCGGCTGGGCCGTGGCGCAACGGTCTCTGTTCGATCTCCTCGACCACGCCTGGCGGCGCTTCGCCCGCGACTTCACCGGACCGGACGGACGACTGAACTACTCCGGCCCGCTGACCACCCGCGACGGTGTGGACGACTTCTACGAGGTGTTCTTCAACTGGCCCCAGCTCTACCTCCTGGGCGGCGCCGACGACCTGCTGCCCGCCAGTGAGAAGCACTGGGAGGGCGTGACCCGGCAGCTCACCGAACTGGACATGCTGCACGACGAGTTCGAGCGCGGATACGACTGGTTCCACCAGGGCGAGAGCCTGCTCCTGCTCTACTTCCTCAGCATGGCCGCGCCCGACCGCTGGTCGGAACGCGCCCTGCGCTTCGCCGAGTTGTACGTCGACCCGGCCAAGGGCAACTACGACCCCGAGCACCGCGTCATCACCCGCCCGCACAACGGCAGCGACCCCGAGCGCACGGGCCTGTTCGACGGTGACGTCTATCCCTGGATGCTCAAGGAAGCAGAGACGTACGGCTTCCCGCTCGACTGGATCCCCGAGGCCGAAGGCGGCCCCTACCCGCTCTCCGCGGACCCGCGTCTCGGCGCGCAGATGCGGGACCGGACGGGCGTCGGTGACACCGCGGTCAACCTCGCCGCGGCCGGCCTGGTCCTCAACGCCTGGATCCTGTCCGGCGAGGAGCGCTACCGCGACTGGATCGTCGAGTACGTCGGCGCGTGGCGGGAGCGCACCGAGGCGAACCGCGGTCTCATCCCGGACAACGCCGGCCCGGACGGCGTCGTCGGCAGCCTGCTGGAGGGCCGCTGGTACGGCGGCCACTACGGCTGGTCCTGGCCGCACGGTTGGCACAGCGTGGGCCACGCGGCCTGTGTGGCGGCGCTCGCGGCGGCCACGGCGACCGGCGACGACAGCTACCTCTCCATGGTCACGACTTCGCTGGACACCCTCATCGGCCACGGCAAGGTGATGCCCCACACCGAAGCGGACTCCAGCCTCCCCTCCAAGTGGGCGGTCGAACTCGGCCCGGACATCCACACACCCACGCCGCACCTCCCCTTCCGCCACAACGACTCGGGCTGGTTCGACTACAACCCGGCCACCCCGCCCGTCCCGGTGGCGCTGTGGCATCACACCGCCTCCGAAGCCGACCGCGCCCGGCTGGAGGGGCTGCGCGAAGCCGACGGCATCGACTGGCGCACCGTCCGGCCGTTCAGGGCCAAGGAGGAGTCCGGGCACGAGAAGGCCTGGTTCGCCTTCCTCGCCGGAGACGACCCCGGCTACCCCGAGCGGATCCTGGCCACCGCCCAGGCCCAGGTCCGCCACCGCCTGCGGCGCATCGACCGCTACCGCGAACTGGACGTGCCCGAGGCCGACATCCATGTGTGGCAGCAGTCCAACCCCGTGGTCACCGAAGCCCTGGTCCAGCTGACGTGGGGCGGCCCGCAGGTGCTGTACAACGGCGGTCTGCAGCAGGCCCGGCTGCGCTACCACGACGCCGAGGCCCGCCGTGCCGGTCTGCCGCCGGACGTGGCCGCGCTGGTCACCTCCATCGACCCCGAAGCGACCACCGTCGAGCTCGTCAACCTCTGCCCCGAGTCCACGCGCACGGTGATCGTGCAGGCCGGCGCCTTCGCCGAGCACACCATCACCACCGTCAGGTACACCACCTGCGAGGACGACACCTGGATGGGGGACATGTACGACTACGGTCACACCGAGCCGGTCGTCGCCGAGGCGGAGGAGGCCTGTGACAGTGCCTTTCTGACGGTCCGGCTGCCCGCGTCCACTCGTATCCGGCTCACCCTCCGGCTCGACCTGCGCACGAACGCTCCCCGCTACCGCACACCGTTCGACGCTCCGGTCGGTCGGCCCTCCCCGGGCAAGGAGGAGAGCACGGCATGAAGCGCGTCGCGCAGACCATCAGGCTCCGACCCGAGCACCGCGAGGAGTACCTCGAGCTCCACTCGGCCGTCTGGCCCGGCGTCGAAGCCGCCCTGCACCGGTCGAACATCCGCAACTTCAGCATCTACCTCCAAGGCGATGTGCTGTTCGCCTACTTCGAGTACCACGGCGACGACTTCGAGACCGACATGGCCGTCCTCGAAGCCGACCCCGAGACCCAGGAGTGGTGGAAACTGACCGACCCCTGCCAGGAGCCCTGGCCCGACCAGGGCGACGCACGCCAGTGGACGGAGCTCGCCGAGATCTGGCACCTGAACCCGCCAGGTGACACCACCAGCGCCTGACACACCTCGCCCCATGCCACATGGACCCCACCCGGCGTGGACCGACCCGACTTGGACCACCAGTGACCCGCACCACCGCCCCACTCATCGACGCCCACCACCACCTGTGGGACCTCGACCAGCGTCCGCAGCACTGGCTCGACGACCCCGCCCTGGCAACGATCCGCCGCACCTTCACCCCCGACGACCTGCGTACGACCGCCACCCGGCCCGTCGCGGGCCGCCGTCTGCACAGCACGGTCGCCGTGCAGTGCGTGCCGGACGTTCCCGAGACACAGGACCTGCTCGCGCTCGCGGAGCGGGAGCCGCTGATCGCAGCCGTGGTCGGCTGGGCGGATCTCACCTCCCCGGAGATCGGCGACGTGCTCGACAGGTTGCTCGCCGGGCCGGGCGGCACCTACCTGCGGTCCCTGCGTCATCTCGTACAGGGCGAGACGGATCCGGAATGGCTGCAACGCCCCGATGTCGAACGCGGGTTGGCGGCGGCCCGGGACCACGGGCTCTGCTACGACGTACTCGTCCGCAACCACCAGCTCGACCAGGCGATCCGGCTGGCCGAACGCTTCCCGGACCTGCCCCAGGTACTCGACCACGCCGGCAAGCCGTCGATCGCCGACGGTGAACTGACCGAATGGGAAAGCCAGTTGCGCCTCCTGGCCGCACACCCGCATGTGGTGTGCAAGGTGTCGGGGCTGATCACCGAGGCGAACCACGAGAGGTGGACCGTCGACGACATCCGCCCGGTGTGGGACGTCCTGCTCTCCGCCTTCGGTCCCGACCGCCTGATGTTCGGCTCCGACTGGCCGGTGGCTAACCTCGCGGGCGGCTGGAACCGCTGGGCCGCCACGGTGGACGAACTGCTCGACGGATTCTCCGCCGACGAGACCTCGGCGATCCTCGCGGGCACCGCGACCACCTTCTACCGCCTCACTCGTACGTACTGAACGGGCCTGTGGGCCGGCGCCGACGCCTCCCGCGAGGTGGACCTGCGACTCGCCCGGCACGCCGACGTCACCGTGGGCGCCCTGGGCGTGGCCGGAACCTACCCGGGTCAGGCGCGCTTCAGTGCCGACGAGGCGGCGGACGCGCTCGCCGAGGTGGCGGGCCCGCTGCCCGGCGCACGGGTGCCGGCAACGGCCTTGCGCGAGGTCCCCTCGGCCGGAGTCAACGACTGGTCCTCAGCCGCCTGGTCCGCCGAAACGGGCTTCGTCGCCGGCCCCCGGACGCCCGGACTGCACGTCCTGGACCGCATCGGCTCCGGCGACGGCTTCGAGACCGGCCTGATCCACGGCCTGCTCAGCAACACCGGCCTGAAGCAGGCATCCGCTACCAAGAACATGATCTTCCATAAGGAGTCGCAGGCATGACGACGACAGACCTCGAAGGACTCACGGCGTTGGTCGCCGGAGGCGCCCCCGGGATCGGCATCGGTGCTACCGGAAGCATCGAGGACACCGGCACCGCCCTCGCGGTCGACGGCGGCATGGCGGGCCTGCGCGTGCGACCCGAGGTAAGGCCATGACGATGCGCCAGAACATGCTCGGGCCCGGGCCGGTGCGGGTCAGTGAACTTGCCTTCGGCGCGGCAGCGATCGGCAATCTGTTCACCCCGGTCACCGACACCGAGGCCGAGGAAGCCGTCGTCGCCGCGTGGGAGTGCGGTGTCCGGTACTTCGACACCGCTCCGCATTACGGCCTCGGCCTGTCCGAACGCCGGCTCGGCGCCGTATTGCGCGGCATGCCCCGCGAGGAGTACACGATCTCGACCAAGGTCGGCCGTCTCCTGGAGCCCACTGGCTCCGACGACGGGAACGGTGATGACCTGGCCCACGGCGGCTTCGCCGTCCCCGCAACGCACCGTCGCCGATGGGACTTCAGCGCCGAGGGCGTACGCCGCTCACTGGAGGGCAGCCTTGAGCGCCTGGGCGTGGACCGGATCGACATCGCCTACCTGCACGACCCGGACGACCACGCCGAATGGGCCCTCACCGAGGCCTACCCCGAGCTGGAACGCCTGCGCGCCGAGGGTGTGCTCGGCGCGATCGGTGTCGGCATGAACCAGGCCGAGCTGCCTGCCCGGTTCGTCCGTGAGACGGACATCGACGCCGTGCTGCTGGCCGGCCGCTACAGCCTGCTCGACCAGCGAGGCCTGGCCGAGCTCCTGCCGCTCGCCGCCGAACGCGGCGTCGGCGTGGTCGCCGGCGGGGTCTTCAACTCCGGCCTGCTCGCCGACCCGAAGCCCGGCGCCACCTTCGACTACGCCGCAGCCCCCACCGAACTTCTCGCCCGGGCCACGCAGTTGAAAGAGGCGTGCGAGCGGCACGGCGTCCCGTTGCGTGCCGCCGCGCTCCGGTTCCCCTTCGGGCACCCGGCCGTCGCGTCGGTCCTGGTCGGCACCCGCAGCGGCGGCGAGGTGCGGGACGCCGCCGCGATGGTCGACCACCCCATTCCCGGCGCGCTCTGGGCAGAGCTCAAGGAACGGGGACTGCTGCCCGCCGATGTACCGACCCCGGCCGAGGAGAAGTGAATGCCGAAGCCGCCCCTTCGCGAAGGGGCGGCTTCCACATTCCGGGATCACCCTGTCACTGGATCGTCCAAACCTGGTTGGACTGGTTCAGGGGCATCCACTGATCGATGGCGGCCCCGTTCGCCGTCGATGCGTTGCTCACCTCCAGGGTCTGCCTGTTCTCGAAGTTGCGGATGAGGTACCCACCGCTGGTCTGCTCGAAGTACCACAGCTGGTTGTTCCCGCCGCCGTAGGCGTACTGCTGCAGCGTGGTCCCCTTCCAGTGGCTGCCACCGTTGATATCGAGGGCCTTGCCGCTGTTCCTGCTCACGATCTTGTAGAGCTGTCCACTCACCTGAACGATGTTCCACTGCTGGTTGGCTCCACCGGTGCTCGGCCACTGCAGGACGCTCGCGCCGTCGGCGGTGGACGCCCCGTTGACGTCCATCATCTGCCCGCTGTTGACGTTCTTGATCGTGTAGTACGTCGACGGGTTGACGGTCGGCGTGCCGGTCGCGTCCTCCAGCGCACCGCCGGCCTGCTGGACACTGAAGTCCGCGATGAAGAAGTACGCGCCGTCGGTCTTGGCGACCCGCACGTAGCGGAACTTCTGCCGGACGTCGATGTTGCTCGTGAGCGTCGAGGCGAGCGGCAGGGTGTCCGTCTGACGTCCCAGGACGGTGTAGGTGCCGAAGGACGGGTCGTTGGAGGCCCGGACCTCGAAGTTGCCCCGGGTCTCGGACTGGTCCAGGTCCTGACGGGTCGTCAGTGAGAACTGCCCGAGCTGGTAGGCCTGCCCCAGGTCGACCTGCCACCACGCCGAGGAGTCACTCCCGGTGGGAGACCAGCCGGTCGAGCCGTTGTTGTCGACGGCGTTGGCGGCCGGCGTGCCGGAGCCGTAGACCGTGGAGGAGGACGCCGACTTGTTGTAGGCGAGGTTGAGCTTCGCCGCCGGCCCCTGGTAGGCGGACTCAAGACCGGAGGCCTTGATCACCGAGTCGCCGGACGTCGTGTTGTTGGTGAGCGTGACGTTGGAGCCGTTGCGGTTCTGGTTGATGAATCCGTCGGTGTGCGACAGCACGTTGTTCGAAAGGGTCATGTTGTTCGACCCTTCGTCCAGGTAGAGGCCGTGCACGGGCGAGCCGCAGGCGGACGGCACGCGTATCACGTCGTGGATGTAGTTGCCGTTGAAGACGGTGCCCGGGTCGTTCGAGAGGTGGTAGATACCGGCGGAGTCGCACAGCCGGTTCATCACGTTGCCGATCCGGTTGTAGCTGATGCTGTTGTTCCCTTCGGCGTTGGCCGCCGACTGCCAGCCCCAGCCGAGCGAGATGCCGGCCCACGGAGTGTCGGAGATGTCGTTGTGCTCGATGGTGGTGCTGTTGACGAAGCCCGCGTTGATGCCCGCGGTTCCCAGGTAGTCCTCACCGATCCGGGTGATCAGGTTGTTCTTGACGGTGACGTTCTTGACCACCTCCCGGGCGTCCTCACCGGCCGGTGTGGTGGGCGGGTTGTAGACGCTGTGGTACTCCACGGTCGGGTCGGAGAACTTGCCGACCATGATTCCGTTGCCGGCGATGTCGGAGATGAGGTTTCCGGTCACGGTGCTGTCGTGCACGCCGTGGGACAGGTCGAGGGCGGTGGAGCCCATCTGCGTGAACGTGTTGTTGGTGAAGGAGACGCGGTCGGCGTTCGCGGCCTGGACCCCGGCCGGCGGACGGCCGACGTACTGGTTGTTGGAGTTGTCGGCCGAGATGTTGTAGTTGCCGCCCTGGGCGTTGAGGTAGCCGTTGTCGGTCGCCTCCATCCAGGTGGTCCGGGTGAAGGTGATCCCGGAAAAGCGCAGGTCGTGGGCGGGGCTGTCGAGGTTCGTGCCCTTGACGTCGAAAAGCGTCTTCAGTGTCGGCGCCTGCACGGTGGCCGTGGACATGTCCTCGCCGGGGCGGGGCTTGTAGTAGACGGTCTGCGCGGCCGTGTCGACGTAGAACTCGCCGGGTTCGTTGAGGAACTCGTGGGCGTTCTCGTAGTGCAGGGGAGAGCCGTCCGAGAGCTGGGGCCACGGGCGCTGGAACAGGATGCCCGCCTCGTGGTCCTGGATCGACACGTTGGCGGTGCCGTTGCTGGAGCTGATCGACTTCAGCCGCAGGAAGCTCTCGCCCCACTGCGTTTCCAGCGCCATCTCGACCTGGCTGAGGTGGTCCCAGTCGGAGACCTGTGAACTGAGCACCTTCAGCAGCTTGTTGGGCTTGTCACTGCCCTGCAGCTGGAAGTCCGAGCCGACGTCCGGGAAGCGGGCCCGGGTGGCGCGGACCCCGTTGACGTACAGCTGCCGGAAGTTCAAGGTGCCCACGGACGCCTTGTACTCGCCACCCGCGGTCGAGGTCCAGCCGGTGACCGCCTTGCCGCCGGTGATCACCGGCGTCTCACCGTTGTACGCCTGGTAGACGACCGTGTGGCCGTTCGTGCCCGAGTCGCTGGTGCCGAAGGTGATCGGGGTGGTGAGGGGGTAGGTACCTCCTCGCAGGTTCACGACAATGTCGTCGGACATGTTCGAGTTGGCGGCTCGGACCGCGGACTTGGCGGCCTGGACGGTCTTGAACGCCGCGGCGGTGCTGGTTCCCGAGTTGCTGTCACTGCCGTTGACAGGGTCGACGTAGAAGTTCGTCGTGGCCGCGTAGGCGGGTTGAGCGGGCAGCACGGCAGCGAAGACGACGGTTGCCGCTGCGAGCGCCTGGACCGTCCCCGCGCCGATGCGTAGGGGTCTCATCTGTGGTGTCCCTCCTCGAACCCCCGCTACTTATGAGTTGCATTTATCGATGCAGGAAGGCAGTTGAGTCAAGGTGATAGGCATACTTATTTTTCACTGGCGCAACACCGATGACATGCGGACGCATCGGGCTCGGCGCCGTACGCACCCTCGGCGGTAAGGAGATTCCCCAGGTGAAAGCATGGTTGGTTGACGGGATCGGCATGCTCGCTGCGGCCCGCTCGACTTGGCCGCCGAAATTGACGTCGAAATGAGTACTACTCATTTAAGGTGCCCTGTCGCTGTCATCCGCCAGGCGACGGCCCCACCACCGGTCGTCTCGGCTATTGGCCGGGTGGGAGCGTGCGGGCAAGGTAGGGAGCCGTCGCGCTCCCGGTCGTCCGGGCCACCTCGCCCGGCGGTCCCGTGGCCACGATCCGTCCGCCCGCGTCGCCGCCGCCCGGGCCCAGGTCGATGACCCAGTCGGCGCCCGCGACCACCGCCATGTCGTGCTCGACCACGACGACGGTCTGGCCCGCGTCGACGAGGCCATGGAGCTGGCGCATCAGTACTTCGACGTCGGCCGGGTGCAGACCGGTCGTCGGTTCGTCGAGGACGTAGAGAGTGTGGCCGCGGCGCACGCGCTGCAACTCCGAGGCCAGCTTGATGCGTTGGGCCTCGCCGCCGGACAGCTCCGTCGCGGGCTGGCCGAGACGCAGATAGCCGAGGCCGACGTCGATCAGCGTGGTCAGGCTCCGGGTGACGACCGCGGTGTCGGGGTCGGCGAAGAACTCCGCCGCGGCCTCCACCGTCAGGTCGAGCACCTGGGCGATGTTGCGTCCGTGGTAGGTCACTTCGAGGGTCTCGGGGTTGTAGCGCGCACCGCCGCAGTCCGGGCACGGCGCGTACGTGCTGGGCAGGAAGAGCAGCTCCACGCTGACGAACCCCTCGCCCTGACAGGTCTCGCAGCGCCCGCCGGCGACGTTGAAGGAGAAGCGCCCCACGCCGTAGCCGCGCCGCTGCGCCTCCTTCGTCGCGGCGAACACCTTGCGCACGACGTCGAAGAGGCCGGTGTACGTCGCCAGGTTCGAGCGCGGGGTACGGCCGATGGGCTTCTGGTCCACGCAGACGAGCCGCCCGACACCCGGCAGCTCCTCCGTCACCTCGCCGATGAGGGTGGACTTGCCGGAGCCGGAGACACCCGTGACGGCCGTGAGCACGCCGAGCGGGAACTCGGCGGTAACTCCGCGCAGGTTGTGCCGGGTCACCGGGCCGACCTTCAACTCGCCGCGCGGGGCCCGGACTTCACGTACAGGTGCGGGGGAGCGGTCGAAGAGGAAGCGGGCCGTCGCGGACCCCTCGACCGCCGCGAGCGCGGCCACCGGGCCGCTGTGCAGGACGCGTCCGCCGTGCTCGCCCGCGCGCGGGCCGACGTCGACGAGCCAGTCGGCGCCACGCATGACGTCGAGATGGTGCTCGACCACGAACACCGAGTTGCCCGCCGCCTTCAGCCGGTCGAGGACCGTGAGCAGGGCCTCCGTGTCGGCCGGGTGCAGTCCGGCGGACGGTTCGTCGAGGACGTAGACGACACCGAACAGCCCGGAGCGCAACTGCGTGGCCAGCCGCAGCCGTTGCAGCTCACCCGCCGACAGGGTCGGCGTGGCGCGGTCGAGGCTGAGATAGCCGAGACCGAGCTCGGCCACGGGCGCGATGCGGGACTTCAGATCGTCGGTGAGTACCCTGGCGGTCTCCGAACTCCCGTGCAGGGTCCCGGCCAGTTCGGCCAGCGGAAGCGCGGCCAGCTCCGCGATCGTGCGGCCCGCGAACGTCACGGCCAGCGCCTCGGGCCGCAGCCGCCTGCCGCCGCACGCCGGACACGGCGAACTGGTCAGGAACCGCTCGGCCTTTGCCCGCAGGGTCGGGCTCTTGGTGTCGGAGAACGTCTTCAGCACATAGCGCTGGGCGCTCATGTACGTTCCCTGGTAGGGGCGTTGGATGCGTCCGGCATCCCGCACCGGGTGCACGGTGACGACCGGCTGCTCGTCCGTGAACAGGATCCACTCGCGCTCCTTCGCGGGCAGCTCGCGCCAGGGCCGGTCCACGTCGTACCCCAGTGTGTCGAGCACATCGCGCAGGTTCTTGCCCTGCCAGGCGCCCGGCCAAGCGGCGATGGCTCCCTCACGGATCGACAGCGAGGAATCAGGGACCAACAACTCCTCGGTCGTACGGTGCACTTGACCGAGACCGTGACACTCCGGGCAGGCCCCGACCGCCGTGTTCGGCGAGAAGGCGTCCGAGTCGAGGCGGGCGGCACCCGCCGGGTAGTCGCCGGCCCGCGAGAACAGCATCCGCAGCGAGTTGGAGAGATTGGTGACCGTGCCGACGGAGGACCGCGATCCGGGAGCCGACCGGCGTTGCTGCAACGAGATCGCCGGCGGCAGCCCCGTGATCTCCCCGACCTTCGGCGCCCCGACCTGATGGATCAGCCGCCGCGCGTACGGCGCGACCGACTCGAAATAGCGCCGCTGCGCCTCCGCGTAGATCGTCCCGAAGGCCAGCGAGGACTTGCCGGAGCCGGAGACGCCGGTGAAGACCGCGAGGACGTCGCGCGGGATGTCGACGTCCACGCCCCGCAGATTGTGCTCGCGGGCGCCCCGGACGCGGACGTAGGAGTCATGGGGGCTGGGCATCGACGGGGCTCCTGGGGCACGGGTGGTGTGAGGCCGGGGCAAACCCCACGATTCTAGGCCGCGGCCGGTCCCGCGACCCGGGCCAGCCTCCGATAGGAGTCCAGCAGGGCGTCGCGGTCGTACGTACTGGTCGTGACCAGCACCTCCTGCGCGCCGGTTTCCTTGATCACCGTCTCCAGCTCGTGGGCGACCTGCTCCTCGGTTCCGGCGATGTGGCCGGTCAGCCCGGACTCGAAGAAGCCCCGCTCCTTGGCGCTCAGCGTGAGGTTCTCGACGCGCTCGGCGGGCGGCAGCGGCGGGAAGGTGCCACGGGTACGGGAGTGGGCCATCGACCATGCCTCGGGGAGCAGCAGGCGGTGCGCCGCCTCGGGGGTGGCGGCGACCGCGACCGTGCCGGAGATGACGACGTACGGCTGGGACGCCCAGGGGGAGGGGCGGAAGGTCGCCCGGTAGTGCTCGATGCCGCGCTGCATCTTCTCGCGGTTCCTGAGGTCCCCGATGACCATGGGGAGGCCCGCCTGAGCCGCGATCGTGGCACCCTCGCCCATCGCGAGCACGAAGGGCGGCACGGCCAGACCCTCCGAGGGACGCGCGTGCACGCCGGTCGGCGAGGTGCCGCTGAACCAGCCGAGCAGCTCGGCCAGCTGCGCCGCGAAGTCGTCGGCGTCGTCCCGGTCCCGGCCGAGCGCCTTGCGCACCCCGTCCGTGAAGCCGACGGAGCGGCCCAGCCCCATGTCGATCCGCCCGGGGAACAACGACTCCAGGACCCCGAACTGCTCGGCGACGACCAGCGGTTGGTGGTTGGGCAGCATCACGCCGCCGGTGCCGACCCGGATCGTATGGGTGGCGGCTGCGACCGCGGCAGCCAGTACGGTCGGCGCGGAGCCGGCCACACCGGGCACGCCGTGGTGCTCCGAGACCCAGATCCGGTGGTAACCGAGCCCCTCCAGGTCCTGGGCCAGACGAACGGTGTCGCGCAGCGCCTCGGCGCCTCCGTGCCCCTCGCGGGTGCGGGAGCGGTCGAGCACGGAGAAGCGGGTCCCTGCGATCACTGAGCTCACATGGGATTCAACACCTGCGGCGCGCGAAGATTCCCCGGCCCCGGCCCGGCGGGATTCACCGGGCTTCGCCGTCCGCCTGGCGGGCAGGGATCAGGGCGTCGGTGTCGATCGTCACGGGAGGCAGCAATGAGCATGCGGTACGTGAAGCTCGGGGCGACGGGCCTGGAGGTGTCCCGGATCTGTGTGGGCTGCATGAGTTTCGGCGTCCCCGACCGCGGCCCGCACGAGTGGACCCTCGACGAGGAGGCGTCGCGGCCGCTGATCCGGCGGGCGCTGGATGCCGGGATCAACTTCTTCGACACGGCGAACGTGTACTCCGACGGCACCAGCGAGGAGATCGTCGGCCGCGCGCTGGCCGACTTCGCCCGCCGCGACGAGGTCGTCCTCGCCACGAAGGTGAACGGCGCGATGCACCAGGGCCCCAACGGCCGTGGCCTGTCCCGCAAGGCGATCATGGCGGAGATCGACCACAGCCTGCGCCGTCTGGGCACCGACTACGTCGACCTCTACCAGATCCACCGCTTCGACCCGGCCACCCCCGTCGAGGAGACGATGGAGGCCCTGCACGACGTGGTCAAGGCGGGCAAGGCACGCTATATCGGGGCGAGTTCGATGTATGCCTGGCAGTTCTCCAAGGCGCAGTACACGGCCCGGATGAACGGCTGGACGCGGTTCGTCTCCATGCAGAACCACTACAACCTCCTCTACCGCGAGGAGGAGCGCGAGATGCTGCCGCTCTGCCGGGACCAGGGTGTCGGCGTGGTGCCCTGGAGCCCGCTGGCGCGCGGCCGTCTCACCCGCGACTGGGACACGGCCACCGCGCGCAGCCGGACCGACGGGTTCGGCAGGAACCTGTACCAGGAGGGCGACCGGGAGATCGTCGACGCCGTCGCCCGGATCGCCGCCGAGCGGGACGTGCCGCGCGCCCAGGTCGCCCTCGCCTGGCTGCTGCACCAGGACACGGTCACCGCGCCCATCGTCGGCGCCACCAAGCCGGAGCACCTCGACGACGCCGTCGCCGCGGTGGACCTGGAGCTGACCGAGAAGGACGTCGAACAGCTGGAGCAGCCCTACAAGCCGCACGCCATCAGCGGCCACTGACGCCGACGGTGCACGGGCACCGGCGCGTCACCGCAGCCGGCGCCCGTGCGCCGCCGTCAGGCCTGCTTCGGCCGCTCGGCGGCATACGCGGCGAGCCAGGCCAGCGGCGCGTTCCAGTTCACGGCCACCTCGTTCGTCGAGTACGAGCCGATGTCGTCGATGTAGCAGGCCGCCGGCGCGCAACCGGGCAGGTTCTCCTGCGCGACCGGGTCCTGCAGCCCGCTGTTGGGGCCGCCCGCCAGCGAGCCGGCCGGGGGATGAGGCAGCGAGGCGTCGTACTGGTGCGACCAGAAGCGGTGGTGCTCGTTCTGGGAGTACTGCTCGCCGTACCCGGTGACGTACGACTGGTTCAGGGCGTTGCGGCCCAGCAGGTAGTCCATCGACTCCAGCACGCCGGCGCGATACCGCTTCTTGCCGGTCAGCTCGTGGGCGACGGCCATGACGATCGCGTTGTCGGTGACCGCGCTGTTGGAGCCCCACACGTACCCGGTGGAGGGGATCGGGACCGCGTAGCCCTGGCCGGCCATCGTCGAGAGATAGCCGTCCGCCGCGGCCGTCACCGAGGAGCGCACGCGCGCGATGTCGGACGCGGGCAGCTTGGTGGGGACGGTCGCCAGGGTGAGGCGGCCCAGCGCGGCGGTGTCCGCCCAGCTGAAGCCCCCGGGGGTGAAGGCGTCGTTCGACGTGTGCCAGGGCGAGGAGGTGACCGCGCTGCGGTAGGTGCGCTCGCCGGTCGTGGCGTACAGCTCGGCGGCGGCCCAGTAGAACTCGTCGGTGACGCGTGTGTCGCCGTACGCACCGCCGCCCGTGCTGTCCGAATCGGGCGCGTACAGCGCCGGGTTGGCCTGCGCCGCGCTCCAGGCCCGGCGGGCTGCGGTCAGGCACCGGTCGGCGAACTTGGCGTCGTAGGCCCGGTAGACGCGGGCGCACTGGGCCGCGGTGGCCGCGAGGTTGAGGGTGGCCGCGGTGGACGGAGGGTGCAGTTCGCGCGGCTGGGAGTCCTGCTCGGGACGGGTGGGCAGACCGGTCCAGGCGGCGTCGTGCACCTTGTGGAAGGCCATTCCGGCGTAAGGCTTGCCCGCCGGTATCTGCATCCGCATCAGGAAGTCGAGCTCCCAGCGTGCCTCGTCCAGGACGTCCGGTACGCGGTTGCCGCGCTCGGGGACGCGCAGGGTCGAGTCACCGAGTGCCGAGGCGTGTCCCGCTCTCTTCGCCCGCTCGAAGGAGTTGACCACCAGCCAGGTGGAAATACCGCCGTTGACCACGTACTTGCCCTGGTCTCCCGCGTCGTACCAGCCGCCCCTGACGTCCTGGGTGTAGTCGCACACCCCGGTCTGGCAGGGCACGTTCGTGTCGCCCTGGTTCGGGGCGACACCGAGATGACCGGCCGGGCGCGCGTACGCCGGGCCGACCAGCGACGCCTCGATGGGGATGCCGCTGCGCTGGTGATAGAAGAAGGCCAGCGTGTCGGAGCGCAGCCCGTCGTAGAGGTCGGTGCGGATGTCGAAGGGTTCGCTGCTCTGCCCGTCGACCACCAGGACGTATCCCGTGCCCGCCCGCCGGTACGCGGAGAAGTCCGCCTCCTGGGTCGACTGCCCGGAGGCGGCGTCCGCGCCGTGGCTGACCGTGGAGCCCGAGGCGACCGTCGCGCCGGTCGCGTTGACCAGTCGCCAGGTGAGCGGCTGGGCGGCTGCGGTCACCACCGTCGCGCGCTTGGGGCCGTCCGGCAGATAGCCGACCTGGTTGACCCGCACAGGAGTCGGCGTCGTGGCGGCGGCGGGCGCCGCGGGGAGTGCGGCCGCTCCCGGGGCGAGCGCGAGACCGCCGGAGAGCACGGCCCCGGTCAGTAAGGCGATTGCGATGTGCGTGAAGCGACGGCGGGGCAAGGGGAATTCGGGCATGAGCGGCTCCCGGCAGGAGTGAGGTGAATAAGGCGGACACCGAACACGCGTGCGGCTGCTGCTTGGGAGCGCTCCCATAGCGGAGGATTGCATGAGCATGCCATGGCGTCAATGAGGAGTGAAAGGCCTTTTCCGGTCGGCGGAGTGTTCGCCTGGTGGGCGGCCGGCCGGCGACCTCGGACGGCCGAACAGGCAAAGGGTGCACCCGAACGTCGACGGACAGGGGAACGCGGCAGGATGCGTCCCTTCCGTGACCACCCGGAGGGATTGGGTATTTCTTTTCGGGGTGCCTTCGCTGACGTACTGTCAATGTCCACGCGTGGGGTGGGAATAGGAAATTGACAGCATCTCTTGTTTCGCCTCGGTGGCCTGTGCAAAGGTGTGCCCTGTCGGCGCGCAGTCGAATTTCTTCTCTCTGCGCGCGCGTGAAGCGCCCGTTCCCTCCTTGCTCCAAAAGGGCTGCGGAAGGGGGGAGTTCAAGGCGTCAACCCCCCATGGGTAGTCCTTCCGTCTCGTCGGGCGGGCTACATACCCATTGGTATGGACTAATTCTTGCGTTACCTTTGGGAGGAAATCGAACGTGAATGACCCAGCCCAGTCGGATTCCCCCACCCCCGGCCGGACGTTCGACATGACGGACGGACAGCTCGCGGCCGACTTGAAGAAGAACCCCGGGAAGCGGCCGTCGCACTATCCCGTGGGGGAACTTCTGGACCGGCACTGGGAAGCCGTCTTCTGCTACGCACGACTGTGCACCGACGGCGTACGCTCCGCCGGAATCCTCACCACGGCCGCATTCACCCGCCTGTTCGGGGACACGCTGCGGCAGAGCGGCCCGGCGACGGCATGGCGGCCGCAGCTGCTGGTCACCGCGCGCCGGATCGCCGCCGAATGGGACGCGGACAAGCGACAGACGCTGCTCCACCCCGAGCTGCAGTCCGGCTCGGGCGGCGAGCGGGCCGCGGACCGTCTCCTCCCGCGCGAGAACAGGCGCCTGCTGGCCCGGGCGTTCCAGCGGCTTCCGGAGCCCAGCCGCTGCCTGCTGTGGCACACAGAGGTCGAGGCCGAGCAACTGGACATACCCGCCGCGCTGTTGGGTCTCAGTGTCGACGACGCCGCCGTGGAGCTGCGGCGCGCGCGCGAACGCCTGCGCGAGGCCTGCCTGGAGGTCCATCGCGAACTCGCCCCCGAGCAGGAGTGCCGCCGCTACAGCCGCATGCTGGACGTGTCCGTACGGCGCGGCGGCGTCGACCTCGATCCCGACCTGCGGGCGCACATGGACCGCTGCGAGCACTGCCGGCACGCCGCCGACCAGCTGAACCAGTTTCACGGCGAACTCGCCGTCCCGCTGGCCGAGTCGGTCCTCGGCTGGGGCGCGCGGGCCTACCTCACCGCTCGGGCGGCTCGCGCCTCCGAGATCGTGGAGGTGACGCCGACCGCGGCCGCCGAGCCGGCCGACACGGGCACCGACCCGGGTACGGACGCGGGCACCGGCATACCCGCCGGCGCGGCCACCGCCGTACACCACACGCATGCGGATCGACGCCCACCGCGCGCCGAAGGGCGAGGAGAGGCCCGCCCGCCTGCCCACAAGGCCCCGCGTCGCTCCGCGCGCCGTCGCAACCTCACCCTGGCCGTGCTGACGGTGAGCGGCCTGGTGCTGGTCCCGCTCGTGCTGTGGTCGGCGCTCGGTTCGGGTGGCGAGGACGGGACGTCAGGCAACGCGCGCACCGGCACGGCCAGTTCGGACGGCAGCCGGCAGCCCGGCGCCAACCCCTCCTGGATCGGCAGCGGTGACTCGGCGGACGGCACCGTGCGCGGCCGGCTGCGCAACGCCGCGACCGGGCTGTGCATCGGCCTCGTCGGCAACAGACCCGTGGCCGGCGCGCAGACCGAACTCGCCTCCTGCAACTCGGCGGCGAGCCCGCAGTGGGCGTACGAGTCCGACGGGCTGCTGCGTCTGCAGGACACCCCCGACCTCTGCCTCGACTCCCACCTCGGCTACTCGGTCCAACTGGAGCCGTGCACGGGCCCGTCCAAGCCGGACACGAAGAACGTGCGCTACGACCTCACCCTTCAGGGCCTCCTCGTACCGCGCTGGAACCAGGACCTGGCGCTGACCCCCACCTCCACCAAGGAGAAGGCGTCACTCGTTCTCAAGCCCCGCGACGACGAGGCGCCGCAGAGCTGGACGCTCGACACGTCGGCCCCCGCGCTCCAGATGGAGGTGGTCAACTGGGACGGCGACGACGAGCCGGCGCCCGCGGCCTCCAGCGCCCCCCGGCCCTCGACCACACCGTCGCCCACCGCCTCCAGGGCCAAGCCCGCTCCGACCCCGTCGACGCCGAAGCCGACGGCCCCGTCCACGAGTCCCGCCTATCCCACCTATCCGGCGTATCCCTCGTATCCCGGGGGAAGCAGCAGCTGCTACTACCCCAACTACTGCTCAGGGACCGGCCAGTACGGCGGACCCGGTTACGGCGGCGGGTACGGGGGCTACGGCTATGGATCCGGTTACGGCTACTAGGGCGGGGGCCAGGGCTGACGCGGGGGCGCTCAGGCACCGGTTCCTGAGCGCACGACCGTCAGGAAGACGGACGAGGAGTTGCCGGACACGGGGACCTCGCCCTGTGTCCACGGCACCCTGAGGGAGTCCCGTTCGTCGGGCGGCGTGACGAGCAGCGCGGCGGGCGTCGCCGTACGGGCTCCGCTGATCTGCGGGTTGGAGAACGTCAGCCCGGCCGAGGCGCTCCGGCCGGGTGCCAGCGTGAGCGTGGTGGGCGTCTCCGGCGACCGTTCGGGGTCGGGGCCCAACTGCTTGCCGGACGCGTCGACGAAGGCCGCTCCGGGGTAGCCGTGCACCGTGCAGGTGCGCTGGGAGCGGTTGGTCAGGACGAGAGGGAAGTTCTCCTGCCCGGCGCCCGGATTGTTGCGGCCGACCGAGGCGCGCAGCTCGGAGGTGTGGCAGCGGGCGCCGGCGGAGCCGCGGGTGGGTGAGGCACCGGGCGGCTGCGAAGAGCCGGCGCGGGACGAGGTGAGGCTGCTGCCGGTGAGCGGTGCGGCGCTGCTCGGCGTGCGCGCGGACGTGGTCGGCGTCTGCGCGGCGGTGGCCGGCTCGCCTGTGCCGGGAAGCTTCTGAGCCTGCCCGCCCGAGCCGTCTTCGGTTCCGCAGCCGCAGAGCAGACCCAGCACCGCGGCCGCGCAGACGACGAGCGCGGTCCCGTGTGCACGGCCGGGGTCGTGGTGGGTGGTGGCCGACGCGCCGGGCCGGAAGATCGCCATGTCTTCACTCCTCGGGAATCACCGTACGCCTGTGGCGTGTGCGCACGTTCCCGTGTGCCCCGTCACCGGCTTCCGATGCGCGGGAGGGCCCGGGGAAAGAGCGGATCCCCGGGCCCTCCCGCGCTCGCGTCGGCCTTCGCTCAGCGCTGCGTGTAGATCAAGCCGATCTTGTCGACCTCGTCACCCGTACGACCGTGGAAGCCGGCGATCTGCCAGCCGGACGGCGCGGTGCGGGTCACGCAGTCGGAGGTGGTCGTTCCGGTGGCCAGGGTGCGGCCGAGGTTGGTGGTGAACTTCGCGTAGAAGATCCGCGTGCGGTTGTCCTTCGAGCCCTGGCAGAGCTGGCCGGACGTCACGTATTCGTTGCTGCCGAGGGTCAGCGAGGAGGCGGTGCCGCCGGTGCCGCCGTGCGTGAGCGTCGTGCCGTTGCTCAGGGTCAGGCCCATCTGGTCGACACGCGAACCGCCGCGCAGGGAGAGGGTGGTGGCGCGGGCACCGGCCGGGACGCGGTCGATGTCGTTGAAGTAGTCGCCGTGCGGCCCGCCGTACTGGTCGCTGAGCTGGAAGGCGGAGTTGCGCGACCAGGAGAACTTCGCGGTGATCGGGTCGTGGTCGGAGAGCATCTTGCCCTCGGAGTTGAGGAACGCGGCGTGCTCGTTGTTGTACGACGTGGCGTTGAGGGTGACGAGCTTGCTGCCGCGGTAGAGGATCTTGTCGACGACCTCGCAGGTGTTGGGCACGGTGGGCCCGGTCTGGTCGCAGACCAGCGCGTCGCTGCCCTTGGCGGGCGCGCTGCCGCCGCGTATCAGTTTCACCCAGGCGTCGGTCAGCCCGTTGGAGGCGGCGAACTCGGCGATGGTGTCCGCGGACCGGGTGTAGCGGGTGTTGGTGTCACCCATCACCACGACGGCGTTGCCGGCCGAGTGCGTGCCGATGAACGAGGTGAGCTGGTTGAGGTTGTCTGCGCGGGAGGCCTCGTCGCCGTCGTTGGTACCGGCGTTGGTGTGCAGGTTGTAGAAGTCGACGTAGACACCCTCGGCGAGGCGTTCACGCATGAAGGTGAAGCCCTTGGGGGTGAGACAGTCGCCCGAGTCGAGCTGGCAGGAGTTCCAGTGGGCGCGCTCGAAGTCGTCGCCGTCCCAGGCGTAGTTGGAGACGGTGTTGAGCCCGCTGCCGATGCCCGCGCCGCCGCTGGTCGCGGTGCGATTGGCGTGGGTGTCCGTGGAGTACAGGTAGGCGTGGTAGTTGAAGTCCTCCTGGACGTTCACGATGTCGTACGGCGCGATACGGCGGCCGATCTCCGTGGTGCTGGTGTCGCGCGGGGTCGAGGCGCTGGACAGCGACTCCGGCAGACCGGCGACGTTGTAGCTGAACACGCTGAAGGTGCCCGAGTCGGCGGCTGCAGCGGTGGGAGCGGCCGCTGTGAGGCCGCCGAGGGTGGCGGCTGTCGCCGCCAGGGTGGCGAGGAGTCTGCGAACGCGAGGCATGGAGGAGGCTCCAGGGGGTGCGGGGGGTGGACTTGAGGGCGAACCAAGGTTCAGTGGCCGACCCGGAACACGGCGTCGGACTTCTCGGTGGCCGTGGAGATCACGTCGAGGCGCAGCACGTAGTCTGCGCGCCGGACGTAACGGTCCGGGTGGTTGCGGGAACGGGAAGATGACCATGAGGCGTCGGCCGTACCCGCCGTCCGATGGAACGGCACATCCTGCGCGAACGCCGTGATGCCGTAGGGCATACGGGCCCTGGGCGTGCGGTTCGGGCTGTCGTTCATGTGCGCTCCGGGGACGTGGAGATGCTGAACGGTTGGTCGATATGTCGAACAAAGTTCGGAAAACCGGTCGGACTGTAGGGGGTGAGTGTGTGCACGTCAATAGATTGCGTGCGTGTGCCTGGCAATGAACCTCCATGGGGCAGGCGGGAGTTGGGTGGAGGGTGGTGTACGTGGTGGCGCCGCCGGCTGAGCCGGGAAGCGTGACGCTCCGCTCGGAGTGCGTGCGGTGCACCTGACGGTGAACCTCCTTGGTGCGGGCGGGAGATCGGCGGGGGAGTGGCGTAGGTAGTGGGTCCGACGGCTGCACGCCGGGAGGGGTGGCGTTCCGCTCGGAGCGCGTGCCGTGCGCCCGGCATGAACCTCCTTGGTGCGGACGGGAGTTCAGCCGGAGAGCGGTGTACGTCGCGGCGCCGTCGGCTGCACGTCCGAAGCGTGGTGCTCCGCCGGCCGTCGCGGGCGCCGAGCCGCAGGGCCCGCCTCGGCTCCCGGCGCACGGGCGTGATGGCGCGGTGCGGCGCAGGTGCGCGCTCGTCGGGGGCGCCCGCCGAGAGTCCCCGGCCCTGTCTAGGCTGGCCCGCGTGACGGAGAACAACAGGACCAGACCGCTCGCCGTGTTCGACCTCGACGGCACGCTCGCCGACAGTGCGCACCGGCAGCGGTTTCTGGAGCGCAAGCCGCGGGACTGGGACGCGTTCTTCGCGGCGGCACCGCAGGATCCGCCGCTCGCCGAAGGCGTCGCGCTGGCGCTGGAGAGCGCTCAGGAGTGCGAGGTCACGTACCTCACCGGCCGCCCCGAGCGCTGCCGCCGCGACACCGTCGCCTGGCTGGCCGCGCAGGGTCTGCCCGAGGGGCAGATCTGGATGCGGCGCAAGGACGACCGCAGGCCCGCCCGCCGCACCAAACTGGAGATCCTGCGCCGGCTCGCCCGGAACCGGGAGATCCGCGTCCTGGTGGACGACGACGAACTCGTGTGCGACGAGGCGGAGCGGGCCGGCTTCACTGTCGTACGCGCCCGCTGGGCGGCGGCGTCGGCGGCGCTCAACGTCGCGCAGGAGAGGGACGGGCGGACCTGAGGGCGTCGCGCGGGTGGTGGCGCGGCACGCCTCTGGGTGCTGTGGCGCCTTGACGCTTGCCGGCCTGCGAGGCCCTGTCGGCCGCGGGCCGGCTTCACTGTCGTACGCGCCCGCTGGGCGGCGGCGTCGGCGGCACTGAAGGTCGCGCAGGAGAGGGACGGGCGGACCTGAGGGCGTCGCGCGGGTGGTGGCGCGGCGCACCTCTGGGTGCTGTGGCGCCTTGACGCTTGCCGGCCTGCGAGGCCCTGTCGGCCGCTCTCGGGGCGGCGAGCGACAGTCGTGGCCGGGGCGATCCGCACCGGCGGGCGGCGGGCGCAGCGAAGGCTGACCCACGCGGTCGGCCGAGAAAGGCCGGCCATGTCCGCGTGGGTCATGCCCTACGGAGTCACGGGTCGTCCGCAGGCCCACCGGCGCGTGCGTCAAGCACCCGGCCGTCGAGCCGCCCGCCGCCCCGCCCTCGTCCGATCAGCCGGCGTCCTCCAGCCGGAAGCCCACCTTCAGGCCGACCTGGTAGTGCTCGACCTGTCCGTTCGCGATCTGCCCCCGAACCTGGGTGACCTCGAACCAGTCGAGGTTGCGCAGGGTCTCCGAGGCGCGGGCGATGCCGTTGCGAATGGCCTGGTCGATGCCCTCGGGTGAGGTGCCGACGATCTCGGTGACCCGGTACGTGTGGTCGGACATGCGGGAACTCCTCTCCGCCGTGGCGGGTGTGCCACGCGTCATTCCACGGTGCCCCACTGCGCGGCGGTCCGCGAGATGTCGGAGGAAATGGCGGAGACACCGGAGGCGACTTCCCTGCCGCCCCTTGGCCTGTACGGTGCCCGCGCAGGGCTCGAACGTGCGCACAGCGCCCGTACGCGGCGGCTCCACGGTGCCCATTCCGTCCCGGTGGCCGGATCCACCCTTGACGACCGGATTGGTCCATACCAAAATCCAGCACACCCGTACGAGCACCGAGCTCGTCCCCCACGTCGGGCCTCCCTTCCCCTGTCCGCACGGCGGACAAGGCAGAACAGGACCGCTCGTGAGACGTCGACTCCTCGCCCTTCTCTGTGTATCCGCCTCCCTGCTCACCGCGTGCGGTGTCCTGCCCGGAGAGGGGGCCGAGCGGCGGACCGTCACGGTGTGGCTGATGAAGGACAGTGCCTCCCCGGAGTTCCTGGACCGGTTCACCAAGGCGTTCGAGCAGGAGCACGGGGACGTGGACCTCGACATCCGTATCCAGCAGTGGACCGGGATCGGGGAGAAGGTCGAGGCGGCGCTCAAGCGTGACGACGCGGGGGCGCCCGACGTCATCGAGGTGGGCAACACCCAGGTCGCGCAGTACGTGGACAAGGGCGGCCTGGACGACCTGACCCTGGAGTCCGTGCGCGACTGGGGCTCGGACGGCTGGCTCCCCGGCCTGGCCGATCCCGGTCAGGTCCGCAACCACCAGTACGGCATCCCGTGGTACGCCGCCAACCGCGTCGTCATCTACCGCAAGGACCTGTTCGCGCAGGCCGGCATCAAACGGCCGCCGGCCACCCGCGAGGAATGGCTCGCGGACACCGAGCGGCTCAACTCCGGCGGGAACCAGGGGATTTACCTGGCCGGACAGGACTGGTACACCCTGGCCGGGTTCATCTGGGACGAGGGCGGCGACCTCGCGAAGGAGAGCGTCGGGCACTGGGAGGGCACACTGCAGACGCCGGCCGCGCTGCGCGGCATGGACTTCTACCGGCGGCTCCAGGCCCTCGGCGACGGGCCCGCGAAGGCCGACGAGGAACACCCGCCGCAGGCCGGGGTGTTCGCGCGGGGACACGTGGCGCAGCTCGTGGCCGTGCCCGGGCTCGCGCAGGCAATCGTCGGGCAGAACCCCGACCTCAAGGACAAGTTGGGCTTCTTCCCCGTGCCGGGCAAGACGGCTGCCGGGCCGGGCGCCGTGTTCACCGGCGGTTCCGACCTCGTGGTGCGCAAGAAGACCGACAACCGGCCAGGAGCCGTGGCCGTCGTCGCCGCGCTGGCAGGCGCAAAGTGGCAGACCGAGCTGGCCCGGACGATGAACTACGTGCCGAACAAGACGAGCCTCGCGGGTGCGGTGGCAGGGGAGGAGGGAGTCGCGGCCATGGCGGCGGGCGCCGCACAGGGCCGGGCGACCCCCTCCTCACCCGAGTGGGCGGCCGTCGAGGCCGACAACCCGATCAAGGACTACATGACGAAGGTCCTCACCGGATCCGACCCGGCGACCGAGGCCCGACGCGCCTCACGCCGGATCACCGAGACACTGAAGGGCAACCCGGAGTGAGCGCGGGCCCTCGGCGGCGTCGGCGGGCGCGTCACCCGGCCACGCTCAGCGACAGCGCGAACCGGCCTGCCTCATCCGTCCACCAATGGGTCAACTCCAGTCCGGCCGCCGCCAGTTCGGTGCGCACGCCCTCCTCGCGGAACTTCGCCGAGATCTCGGTGCGCAGTTCCTCGCCGTCCGCGAAGTCGACGGCGAGGTCGAGGGCCGGGATCTTCACGGTCGCCGCGGTCCGTGCGCGCAGCCGCATCTCGATCCACTCGTGCTCGGCGTCCCACAGGGCGACATGGTCGAAGGTGTCGGGGTCGAAGTCGGCGCCGAGTTCACGGTTGACGACGGAGAGCACGTTCTTGTTGAACGCGGCCGTCACCCCGGCGGCGTCGTCGTAGGCAGCCACCAGCACCGACTCGTCCTTGACCAGGTCCGTGCCGAGCAGCAGGGCGTCGCCCGGTGACAGCAGGGACCGTACGGAGGAAAGGAACGCGGCGCGTTCGGCGGGCAGCAGATTGCCGATCGTGCCGCCGAGGAACGCCACGAGCCGCGGCCCGGGCGTGCCCGGCAGAGCCAGACCGCCGGTGAAGTCGGCGATCAGCGCGTGCACGGCCAGCTCCGGGTGCTCGGCGATCAGGACATGCCCGGCCTGTGTGAGCGCGCTCTCGCTCACGTCGACCGGCACGTACGTGTGCAGTCCCGGCAGTGCGTCGAGCAGGTACCGGGTCTTCTCCGACGAGCCGGAGCCCAGCTCGACGAGCGTGCGGGCGCCCGTCGCCGCGGCGATCTCGGCGGCCCGGGCGATCAGGATCTCGCGCTCGGCACGCGTGGGGTAGTACTCGGGCAGTTCGGTGATCTTGTCGAAGAGCTCGCTGCCGTGCGCGTCGTAGAACCACTTCGGCGGCAGCGTCTTGGGCGTGCGGGTGAGGCCGTGCAGGACGTCGGCGCGCAGGGCCGCGTCGGTGGCGTCCTCGGGCAGGGTGCGGGTGAGGAGGAACGGGCTCACGTACGGGGCTCCTTGGGTGTGACGGGTGCCGTGCGCGCGTGCGGGGCGCCTTGGTGGGGCGTGTCGCCGCGCCGGTGCGGGCCGTTCGGTTGGTACGGCTCCTTGAGCGGGGTGAGCAGGACGTCGGTGCGGCTCGCCGCGAGCAGCGTGCGGTCCGGCACCTCCTGCCAGTGCGGGTCGTCGTCGTAGGGCTCGGAGGCCACGACGGTGCGACGGCCGGGCTCGGAGAGATACCAGAGGGTGTCGCCCCAGGCCGTCGCGGTGATGGTCTCGCCGTCGGTGAGCAGCAGGTTGAGCCGGGAGCCCGGGGCCGCCTCGGCGACCTCGGTCACCGTGTCGGCCAGCGCCTGCCCCGCCTCGTCACCGCCGCGCAGCCTGTGCAGCAGCAGCGCCCACACGAGCGCCGAGTCGCAGCGGGCCTCCAGCGAGAGCAGCTCGCCGGACGGCAGGGTCGCCGCGAGCGGGGCGAGGGAGCGCGGCCACCCGATGATCGCCCCGTTGTGGCTGAACAGCCAGGGGCCCGCGGCGAACGGAGCCGCCGCCGCCTCCCCGTCCGCGCCCGCCACGGTCGCGTCCCGCACCGCGGCGAGCAGCGCCCCCGAGCGCACCACGCGCGCGAGGTCGGCGAAGGACTGGTCACCCCAGATGGGCCCGGTGCGCCGGTAGCGGGCCGGAACGGGGTCTCCCTCGGCATACCAACCCACCCCGAAACCATCGGCGTTGACGGTCCCGTACCGCTGGCGTCGAGGTGCCCAGGACTGCCGGAACAGGCTGTGCGGCGGCTCCGTGAGAAGTCGGCCGAGCGGCTCCTGCGGTCCCAGGAACGCCAGGTGACGGCACATCAGACATCCTCCGAGGAGCGGGCCGTACGGAACCCGGAGAAGATCTGCCGCCGGATCGGATAGTCCCAGTTGCGGAACGTGCCACGGCAGGCCACCGAGTCCACGGCGAACGAACCGCCGCGCAACACCTTGTACTCCGGCCCGAAGAAGACCTCCGAGTACTCCCTGTACGGGAACGCCGAGAACCCCGGATACGGCAGGAAGTCGCTCGCCGTCCACTCCCACACGTCGCCGATCAACTGCCGTACGCCGAGCGGGGATTCGCCGCGCGGGTAGCTGCCGGCCGGCGCCGGGCGCAGATGCCGCTGCCCGAGGTTGGCGTGCTCGGCAGTGGGGTCGGCGTCGCCCCACGGGTAGCGCCGGGAGCGGTCGGAGACCGGGTCGTGGCGGGCAGCCTTCTCCCACTCGGTCTCGGTGGGCAGCCGGCGCCCCGCCCAGCGCGCGTACGCGTCCGCCTCGTACCAGCACACGTGCAGCACCGGCTCGTCGGGCGGGACTACCTCGGTGACGCCGAAGCGCCGCCGCAGCCACTGGCCGCCCTCGCGGCGCCAGTACAGCGGTGCCTCGATCCCGTGCGTGCGGATGTGGTCCCAGCCCTGCGGGGTCCACCAGCGCTCGTTGCCGTAGCCGCCGTCCTCGACGAAGGCCTGGTATGCGCCGTTCGTCACCGGCGTGGTGTCGATGAAGAACGGGGCGACCTCGCGCCGGTGCGCGGGCCGCTCGTTGTCGAGTGACCACGGCTCGGCGGACGTGCCCATGGTGAACGGGCCGCCGGGAACGAGGACTTCGGCCGGACCGGTGAACGGGGGCGCGGGCGCGGGGTCCGGCGCGGTGAGGGCGGCCGGGCCCGTGCGCAGCTGATGGGTGATCAGCATCGTTTCGTCGTGCTGCTGTTCGTGCTGCGCGATCATCCCGAAGGCGAAACCCGCCTCGGTCAGCCGCGAGCCGTCGAAGCGAGTGCTCTCCAGCACGTCGAGGGCCCGTCCGCGTACCTCGGCGACATAGCGGCGGGCCTCGTCCGGCGGCAGCAGCGGCAGCGAGGGCCGCTCGGCGCGCGAGTGCTCGAAGGCGTCGTAGATCCCGTCGATCTCGGGCCGCATCGCGTCACGCCCCGCGACCCCGCGCAGCAGCCAGAGTTCCTCCTGGTTGCCGATGTGCGCGAGGTCCCACACGAGCGGGGACATCAACGGCGAGTGCTGCGCGGTCAGTTCGGGCTCCTCCACACAGGACGTGAGAAGCGCGGTCCGCTCGCGAGCCGTGGTCAGCGTGTCCCGGGCCCGTTCGCGGAGCGCCTCGGGATCCGTGAGTGCATCGGGGGCGGTCATGTGAGGCTGTCCTTCCCATGGAACCGGCTGAGCAGATCGTCGGCGGGGCAGCGGCCCCGGGCGACGTAGCGGTCGGTGAACTCCGCGACGGCGTCCTGCACTTCGGCACTGGCGCCGAGTCTGGGCAGGGCCTCGGCCGCGGCCGCGAAACAGGTGACGGCGGCCTCGTGCAGATCCGGATCGGCGAGCCCGGTCCGGGCGGCCGCGTCCCACAGCGGATTGCACGGGGCGGGCCGCGAACCCGCCCGCTCCGCGAGGGGTTTCACGGTCCGGTACGCCGTCTCCGCGGCCTCCGCGTCGTCGAAGAGCGCCGCCGTCACCGCGAGCGGCACGATCCATCCGTCGTCGCCCGGCTGGGCGTCGATCATCCGGAGCTCCAGATGGCCGCGCGGACGCACCGGCGGGAACAGGGTGGTCAGGTGATAGTCCAGATCCGCCCGGTCGGGCGGCGTGTCGGAGCGGGTCCAGGAGCGGAAGCTCATGCCGTCCGGCACACCCCACGGCCCCTCCGGCTCCCGTACGCACATCACCGGCGCGTCCAGCACGCGCCTGGCCCAGGCGGCGCGCGGGTCGCCGTGCAGGGACGGGGCGCTGCTGCGGCCGGGATCCATCGCGGCCCACAGCGACTGCCTCGTGGAGCGCCAGCCGGTGCAGCGGCCCTCGGCCATCGGGGAGTGGGCGAACGCGCCCACCAGCACCGCGCCCAGCTGGTGCGCCAGCCACCAGCGCCGCCCGTGGCCGAGCGGACCCGGCTCCTCGTACCCGGCGTCCAGGCACACCTGCACGGAGGCGGAGGAGCACATCATGGCGCGGCCCTCGGGCCCGGCGCGGTCGAGGTAGCGCTCCATGGCGTCGTAGCGCGGCTCATGGAGATACCGGCGCGGGGGGTTCCAGGGATCCTGGCCGTGACCACTGAGGCCGAGATCAGCCTCGCGCAGGATCGCGCGTACGGCGTCGAGGTCGGCGGAGACGGACCCGATGCACTCCATCAGGGAGTCGGCGGGCCGGGAGCTGAGCTCCAGCTGGCCACCGGGCTCGACGGTGAGCGCCGAACGCAGGGGCAGGGTCCGCAGAGCGGCGTAGGCCGCTTCGAGTCGTGCGGGCAGAACGGGGAGCTGCGGTAGCCGCAGGTCATGTACGAGCCATTCCACTTCGACACCGAGGGAGCGGGGCGGGCCGGTCTTGAAGCAGATGCCGCGGACCAGCGCCTCCACCTCGGCCTCGGTGACGACGGAGCGTTTCTCCGTACAGTCACTCACCGAATCTGACATGTCGGGATCCTCCTGAGATTCCACCATGCCGCCGACCCGGCTTTTCGGGGGCCGAACCGGCACAGCTTGTCCCACCCAAGACCACGCGACCGGGTTCGCACAAGGGTGCAGATCCGCTCTTTCGGGGCCGGGTCACACTGTTCGCGGGGCCGCGAAACTCTGTTGCGCCGCATGACCAGCATCGCTCACGATGCGTTCATGAGCACGACGGGGGAGATCGCGCGGCGCGCGTTCGAGGCGTCCACGGGGGTGGCGCCATGAGCGCGCGCCTTCGTGCGATCGCACAGGAAACGGAAGAGATCGTCGCGGCGGGTGCGTACCGCGCGCCCGGTGGGCGCGAGGTTCCGATCGCCGCGGCGGTCGAGGCCGCTCGCAGCGGAACGCGGATGGTCGGGCCGGGCCCCGTGCCGATATCGCCGGCCGATCCCGTGGACACATTGTTCGAGGTCACCGGCGAAAGCAGCCTGGAAGCGGCCCGCCGGCTCACCGGCTCCGACCCCGTCGCCGTCCTGAACTTCGCCTCGGCGCGCAATCCCGGCGGCGGCTACCTCAACGGGGCGCAGGCCCAGGAAGAGGCCCTGTGCCGGGCCTCGGCGCTGTACACGTGCGTACTGCGGGCGAGGGAGTTCTACGACCACCACCGCGCCCACCGCGACCCGTTCTACACCGACCGTGTCATCCACTCACCCGCCGTGCCCGTCTTCCGCGACGACCGCGGACGACTTCTGGACGAGCCGTACACCGCCGGATTCCTGACCGCGGCGGCACCCAACGCCGGAGTGGTCCGGCGCACCACCCCCGAGCGCGCGGCCGAACTGCCGGGTGCCCTCGCCCTGCGAGCCGAGCGGGTACTGGAGACGGCCGCCGCGCACGGATACCGGCGGCTGGTGCTCGGAGCCTGGGGCTGCGGGGTGTTCCAGAACGACCCCGGGCAGGTTGCCGGGGCCTTCCGGACCCTGCTCACCGACCGGGGCCGCTTCGCCGGGCGTTTCGACCACGTGGTGTTCGGCGTCCTGGACCGCACGGCGGGGGCGTCGGTCCGGTCGGAGTTCGAGCGGGTGTTCGCCCATGAGGTCGCTGCGCGCCTGCCGTAGCGTCCGGCGGCCGGGGTGCCTGGAGAGGTGCCCGATCGGGCGGTCGGGCGGTGTGGGGGGTTTGCGTCCGGGGGCGCTGAGCGTCGGCCATCGGGCTAAGCGCCGTTCGAGCAGCTGGTTGCCCGGAGGGCTGCTCGGACCCTCCCGGGGTGTGGCGGTGGCCGCCGGGAAGCCGAGCCGCCTCCCGCCACAGAGCCTCACCGTGGCCGAAGGCGCCCGGAACGCCGTTCAGCGCCAGCCGTAGCGTTCCCGCAGCCGGTGCACCACCAGGTTGAACCGCATCCGGTCCAGGGCGCAGGCCTCGCGCCGCATGCCGTCCTCGTGCAGCCGCAGCACCCGGTCCACGTCCACCCACGAGTCGCGCCCGGACCGGTCCCACGGCCCGCTCCCGATCGCCACCCACTCGCGGTCACCGTCGTGCCGCTTGCTGGAGAGCTGGACGGCGAGGAACGTACCTGTGGCCTCGCGGGCCACGACGAGCACCGGGCGGTCCTTGCCCCGGCCGTCGTTCTCCTCAAAAGGCACCCACGTCCACACGATCTCGCCGGGGTCGGGGTCGCCGTCGTGCGCGGGGGAGTACTCCGTCCGCACCCGGCCCACCTCACGCGGCTCGGCCTCGGTGGTCGCGGAGGCCCCGTGGCGGCCGGGGATCTCTGCGTCGGTCTCATCGGTATAGGCAGTCACGCGGGTCACGTTAGAGGCTGTCCGGCCCAACCCGCCGCGCGGGTCCGTGTGATGGCCCACAGGCTCGCCCCATGGTGAGACGACACGCATGGCGCACCCGGGCCAACTGGGGAGCCCTCGCACTGGCCCTGGCAGCCCTGACCCTCGCACCCGGACCGGCGCCCGCACCCGCATCGGCACCCCCAACGACACCCACGCCGGCACACGGAACGGCCCCACCATCCCGTACCGTCTCCGCCTGGCTGCCCTGGTGGGACCAGCGGGCCGCGTACGACAACGCCCTCAGCCACGCCGCCCAACTGCGCACCATCAGCCCGTTCTGGTACGAGGCCAAGGGCGCCGACCGCATCGACGGCCATCCCGGTGCCGGCGAGCGGCGCATCATCGCCGGACTGCACGGCGCGGGCATCCAGGTCGTTCCCACCGTGATGGAGCAGCTGCGACCCGGCGCCCTCGCCGCCGTCCTGGCCCGGGCGGACAGCCGCGCCACCCACATCCGCGCGCTCGAACGCCTCGTCCTCAGCCGGGCGTACGACGGCATCGACCTCGACTACGAGTCCATCGCCCCCACGGGGGACGCCGCGTACCAGAAGGTCCGCGCCGACTACGCCACCTTCGTCGCCGGCCTCTGCCGCCGCCTGCACGAGCTGCACAAACAGTGCTTCGTCACCGTCTCCCCGCAGACCGCGAACACCGGCCGTGTCTGGGACTACCGCCGACTGGGCGCCGCCGCCGACCGGCTGCGCATCATGGGGTACGACCTGCACTGGTCCGGCGGTCCGTCCGGCCCGCTCTCCTCGCCGGACTGGTACGACGACATCCTGCGCCGCGCCACCGCACAAGTCCCGGTCCGGAAACTGGAGATGGGTCTGCCCGCGTACGGCTGGGACTGGGCCGCCGACACCGTCGGCCACGCCCGCCACGTCACCTCGAAGGAGGCCGAAGCCCTCCGCCGTCGCGTCAAGGCCCCCTACAGCCTCGACCCGATCTCCCGCACCCCCCACTTCACATACGAGGAGAACGGCACCCGCCGCACCGTCTGGTACCAGGATGCCCGAGGGATCGCCGAGGACCTGCCGGTGCTCCGCAAGTACGGCGTGACGAGCACGGTGCTGTGGGCCCTCAACTTCGAGGACCCTCAGTTGTGGCGCACTCTTGCCTGATCGTCAGGCAGGTCCCCGAAGTCACGACGGCAATGAGGACATGGACTGGCCTATATGCCTCCTACGGTCGACCCATGACCACTTCGCCGCAGAACCCGGCCCCCTTTCCTCCTGGTGAACAGGGGGAGCTGCTGCAAGCACTCGCGGAGCAGCGGGAGTTGCTGCTGATCACCGTTCGCGGCATCGGCGACGCCCAGGCCGCCGAGCGCACCACCGTCAGTGAACTCACCCTGGGCGGGATCCTCACCCATCTTGTCCGGGGCGAGCGGGTATGGATGCAGATCATGGTGAAGGGGGACGGTGAACTCCCGGAGGGCATGCTCGACTTGGAGCAGTACCGCATGGCGGAGGGTGAGACGCTCGCCGGGCTGGTGCAGCAGTACGAGAGGGTCGCACAGGCGACGGAAGCGGCCGTGGCCGCCCTGCCCGACCTGGACCGGAGTGTGCCCCTTCCCAGGACCCCGTGGTCCCCGCCAAAGACCGTCCACTGGTCGGCCCGCCGGATCCTGCTGCATCTGATCAGGGAGACGGCCCAGCACGCCGGGCACGCGGACATCATCCGGGAAACCCTCGACGGCGCCAACAGCACCGCCCAACGGTGATCCCACGGGCGAGCGCCCTCCCCGGACCGTCCGACGGCCGGGAAGGGCGCTCAACGAGCACTCACCAGGAAGCGGGTGAGAGGCCGCGGAGAAGCCGGTGGGTCACTCCTCGTCCTTCTCGACCGGAACCTTCTCCGTCCGAGGCGCCACGAAGCCGTTCAGGCCGGCGTTGCCCGGTGCCACGACATCGTTCTGGTTCATCGAGGCGAGGAGCTGGCGGGCCAGGCCGAGGCCCGTGCCTCCCATCGTGAGGGCCTTGGCGAACATGTCCGACATGCCGTCGGCGCCGTTGAGCAGCACCATGTGCTCGACGTTGCCGAAGGCGCTCGCGCCGGCCTGGACGATCTCCGGCCAGTTCTCGGCGAGTTGCTGGGCGACCACGGCCTCCTGGTTCTCGGCGAGGGCGGCGGCCCGGGCCTTGATGGCCTCCGCCTCGGCGAGACCCTTCGCCCGGGTCGCCTCGGCGATCGCGAGCCCGTTGGCCTGAGCGGCCGCTGCCTCGGCCTCACCGGTGGCCCGGGTCGCCTCCGCCGCGGCCAGACCTCGCGCCTTCGTCGCCTCGGCCTCGGCGCCCGCGGCCGTCTTGACCCGGGTCGCCTCGGCCGCCGCCGCGAGTTCGGTCTCCTGGGCCTTCGCCTGCGCGGCGGAGATCCGCGCGTCGCGTTCGGCCTCGGCCCGGGCCCGGGTCTCGTACGCCTTGGCGTCCGCGGGCTTGCGGACGTCCGCCTGAAGCTGCTGCTCGCGGCGGTGCGCCTCCAGTTCGGCGACGCGTGTCTCCTGCACGACGACGTCCTGCTGGGCGGCGGCGTGGGCGAGCGGCCCGGCCTGCTGGGCCCGGGCGGCCGCCTTGTCCCGCTCGGCCTGGTAGCCGGCCTGGAGGATCTCGCTGTCCCGGGTCGCCTCCGACATCCGGGCCGCGGCCGCCTGTTCGGCCTCGGTGGCGAGACGGTTCGCCTCCGCCTGCGCGATGCGCGCGTCGCGCTGTACGGCGGCGGCGTGCGGCATGGCGAGGTTCTTGATGTAGCCGGTCGGGTCCTCGATCTCGTGGATCTGCAGCGAGTCGACGATCAGACCGAGCTTCTCCATCTCCGTCCCGCACGCGGCCCGCGTCTGACCGGTCAGCTTCTCCCGGTCGCGGATCATGTCCTCGACGGTCAACCCGCCGACGATGGACCGCAGATGACCGGCGAACACGTTGTGCACCCGCTCGGACATCATCTTCTGCTGGTCGAGGAAGCGGCGGCCCGCGTTGGCGATCGACACGAAGTCGTCGCCCACCTTGAAGATGACCACGCCCCGCACCTTGAGCGGAATGCCCTGGGTGGTCGCGCAGTCCACGGACAGCTCGGTCTCCTTCAGATCGAGGGAGAGCCTGCGCACCGCCTGCACGCCCGGAATCACCAGCGTGCCGCGTCCCGTGACGATGCGGAATCCCATGCCTTCTTCAAGGCCTTCGGTCCGGTGTTTCGAACCGGAGATGATCAGTGCTTCGTCGGGCTCCGCGACGCGCCACATGAGCTTGAAGACCACAACGATGCAGACCAGTGCGAGGACAACTGCCCCCGCTACGACGCCGACAATCATCGGCATACGCCCCCTTTGAATGGTGCCCTTTCGGCACCGAACGAAGGGAGTGTGCTCCTGCGCGAGACCCGGGTACAGCTGTTGACGAATCCTTGTTGCAATCTTGATGCGTACGGCTCTCACCTGGCAGGACGCGCGCTCAGGTGTCGTATGACGCGGCGTCAACTGCCCTACTGCGCCGATCAGTCGTCGTAGGCGGCCGACACGTACACCGTGCGCGGCGGCAGGTACTCGACCACCATCACGACCGTGCCCCGCTCCAGGCGGTCCTTCGCCGCGGCCGGGTAGGCGAGGAAGTGCTCGGCGCCACCGCGCACCCGGACGATCACCTCGCCGACGAGCCCCGGCCCGACCGTGCCGGTCACCCGTCCCATCAACCCGACCATCGGAGCGTCACCCATGGTCACAGCGTACGGTCTTCTCCCGCCTGCGCGGCCGCGTCCGTGGCGGCCTGCTGCGGCGGCCACCGCTCGTACCAGCGCAGGTCGGCCTCCAACTGCGCGGCCAGTGACACGAGCAGCGGCTCGCTGTTCGCCGGGCCGAGGAGCTGCGCGCCCACCGGAAGGCCCCCGTTGACGAAGCCGGCGGGGACGTTGACGCCTGGCCAGCCGAGGATGTTCCAGGGCCAGGCGTAGGGGCACGCGGCGATCATCGCGCGGTCGGTGGCCAGACCGCCGAGGCTGAGCATGGAACCGATCCTCGGCGGGGGAGCGGCCGTTGTGGGCGCCAGGATGACGTCGTACGTGTCGAAGAGCGCCCCGACGCGTTGGTGCAGGGTCGCCTCCGCGCGCCGGGCCGCCCGCAGCGGGGCGCCGCCCAGCAGCCGGCCCAGCCGGGCGGCGTCGCGGGTGCGCCGGTCGAGGAGTGCGGGGAAGGGGGCCTCGCGGACCCGTTCGGCGAGCCCGGCCGTGGCGCGCGGGATGAAGGTGAGCCCGATCTGCCCGTACGCCGGGTCGGCCTCCTCGACGGTGTGCCCCAACGCGGCGAGCTTGTCCGCGAGTTGGATGATCCGGGCACGTACGTCGGGTTGCAGCCGTGCGGGCAGCGCGGTGAACGGCGGCTTCAGGGCGAGTGCGATGCGCAGCCGGCCCGGCTCCCGGCTCGCCGCGTCCGAGACGCGCAGGGCGAGCGGCCGGTGCAGGTCCTGCTCGTGGTTGCCGCTCGCCGCGTCCAGGAGCAGGGCCGCGTCCGCGACCGTACGGGCGAGTGTCCCGTTGACCGTGATGCCCTGGAACGACTCCGGGCGCGGCCAGGTCGAGATGCGGCCGCGCTGCGGTTTGATGCCGATCAGATGGGTCCAGGAGGCTGGGATCCGGACCGACCCGGCGCCGTCCGAGCCGAGGGCGGCCGGCACCAGACCCGCGGCGACCGCGGCTGCCGAACCGCCGGAGGAACCGCCCGGCGTGTGCTCGGGGTTCCACGGGTTGCGGGTCACCCCGAACGCGGGGCCCTCGGTGAACGGCCACTGCCCGAACTCGCAGGTGTTGGTCTTGCCGAGGATCACCGCGCCGGCCGCGCGCAGCCGCCGTACCGCCTCGCCGTCCTGCGTCACCGGCGGGAACGTGCCCTCGCAGCCGAACGCCGTGGGCTCGCCCGCCACGTCCATGTCGTCCTTGACCGCCACCGGCACGCCCAGCAGCGGTCGCCGCACACCGGCCGCGAGTTCCTTGTCCGCGGCGTCGGCCTCGACGAGCGCCGCCTCGGCCCGCACGACCCGGAAGGAGTTGATGGAGGACTGCGTCGACTCGACCCGGGCGAGGGCCTGTTCGACAAGGGCGCGGGAGGTCACCTCGCCGGCGGCAAGGGCGCGAGCGCACTCGGCCAGACCCGCGGCACGGTCGAGAGTCATGGGGGCACCTCCGGAAGCACGATGTCTACCGAACGGTAACGTCCGCGCGCGGGCCGCGGTACGGGAAGGGGAACTTCCCTTCGGTGAAACGGAGTTCGTGCCTCAAGTCGGCGCACCAGGAGCAACACAGGGTTCACACAGTGGCCATCCGTCCCTGTGGAAAGCATTGACGCGCACAGGGCCCACCCTTACGGTCTGACCGAATTTCCGAACCACGTTCGGCATGCCGAACCTCTCTGGGGAGTTGCACGTGACCGCATCGGCCAACGCCGGGCCTGCCAGGTCCCTCCCGCCGTCCCGCCGCAGCCTGCTGCGCGCGATGGCCGCCCTGCCCGCCTCGGTGCTCGTCCTGGGCGAACTGCCCGGCCTGCTCGGCACGGCCGCGGCCGCCGCACCCCCCGGAGGCTCCGCAACCCGCTACACCATCGTGCCGTTCCTCAACAGCAACGACGGCACCGTCAACGTCTACCAGTCCGACGACGCCACCGACTTCCGCCTCGTCAAGGCCTCCGCCTACACCCCACCCAGCAACCGGATCCGCGACGCCAGCGTCTTCAAGCACACCAACGGCTACTACTACCTGACCTACACCACGCACACCTGGCAGGACACCAGCACCACCATCGGCTTCGCGCGCAGCTCCGACCGGGCCAACTGGACCTTCCTGTACGACTACACGGTCCCGCTCACGAATCTCTCGCGCGCCTGGGCCCCCGAGTGGTTCGTCGACAGCGACGGCAGCGTCAACGTCATCGTGTCCTGCTCGACCACCGACGACGAGTGGATCTTCACGCCGTATCTGCTCAAGGCCACCAACTCCGCTCTCACCGCCTGGAGTTCACCGGTCGCGCTCTCGGGCATAGGCAGCAACCACATCGACACCTTCCTGGTGAAAGTCGGCTCCACCTACCACGCCTTCACCAAGAACGAGACGACCAAGTACATCGAGTACGCCACCGCCACCCGTCTCACCGGCCCCTACACGATCAGCAAAACCGGCGACTGGGCGGGCTGGGGCAGCTACCGCGAGGGCCCGGCCCTGGTGCAGCTCGACAACGGCGGCTGGCGCATCTTCTTCGACGGCTACAGCGACGGCAGTTACTACTCCAGCGACAGCTACGACTCCTTCGCCACCTGGAGCGCCCCCGCCAAGCTGCCCGTCATCTCGGGCACCGCACGCCACTTCACCGTGGTCAAGGAGACCGTCTCCGGAGGCGTGACCCTCCCCACCGGCGTCACCCGATCCTTCCGATCGGCCAACTACTCCACCCGCTACTGGCAGGAGCAGTCCTCCCTCCTCAACCTCCCCGTGGTGAGCAGCTCAAGCACCACGGCCGAGAAGCAGGCCGCCACCTTCACCGTCGTCGCGGGCCTCGCCGACGCGAACGCCTTCTCCTTCCGCGACGCCGCCGGCAACTACCTGCGCCACTACGGCTTCCGAGGCCGCTTCGACGCCAACGACGGCACGGCGAAGTTCGCCAAGGATGCCACCTTCACCGCCCGCACCGGCACGACCTCCGCCGCCGTCCGCTTCGAGTCGTACAACTACCCCGGCTACTACCTGCGCCACTACAACTACCAACTCCGCGTGGACCCGACGGACGGCACGGACCAGTTCCGGCAGGACAGTTCATTTGTGCCGGTGACGGCCTGGGCCTGACCTGCATGCCCCCTGACCTGGGGTGTTCCGTGGGAGGCCAATCTGGAGTTCCCTCGATTTCCCGGGAGTTCCCGGGGAAATGTGCAATAGATGTGCAATGATCATGGTGTCTGGCAGCTGTCCCTGCCTCGCTGTATGGCCGCGTGAGGGGACCAGATGACGGGGCTTGAGAGACAGGTTGCGCACCCTGCTGGTCGGCGCGTCATCGACCTTGAAGCATGGGTGCGGCCTGGGTTGCCGATGTGTTCGCTTCGGTGTCGGGCGGATCAGCGGCGGCCGGGCGGACGATGTGTGGGGGGTCCGGCGACGGCGCGGATCGCTTCCGTCACCGCCATGGCCCGGGCGCCCTCGGCGCCCGCCGGCGGCTACGGCGTCGCCCGGTCCGGTGGATCGGGCCGACGGCCGCGACCAACAAGGCGACGACGAGGCGAACGACGCGAGGGCTCGTCACCGCGCCCCGGACTTGCGCGGCCACCGCTGCCCGACAGGCCCATTCGCAGGGTTCACGGGCGCCCGCGGAGCAACCACCAGGGGGGTTCCTGAGCCGCTGCCGCCGCTCTGCCGCTCCGCAACGTCCCATGCCGGCCTAGCTCCGGGCGGGCGCCTACACGGCGCGCGCCCCGAGGGAGGCGTCCGACCGTCAGCGGAGGACCACCGTGCGCCTGCCCTGGACGAACACCCGGCCTTCGCAGTGCCATCGGACCGCTCGGGCCAGGGCCGCCGACTCCGCGTCGCGGCCGATGGCGGCCAGGTCGTCGGGGGTGTGGCTGTGGTCGACGTCTATGACCTCCTGGGCGATGATCGGGCCCTCGTCGAGGTCGGCGGTGACGTAGTGGGCGGTCGCGCCGACGAGCTTGACTCCGCGGTCGTGTGCCTGGTGGTAGGGCTTGGCACCCTTGAAGCTCGGCAGGAACGAGTGGTGGATGTTGATCGTCCAGCCGGCCAGTCGGCTGCACAGGTCGTCGGAGAGCACCTGCATGTAGCGGGCCAGCACGACCAGGTCGACGTCGAACGAGTCGATGATCTCCACGAGCCGGGTCTCGGCCTCGGGCTTGGTCGCGGGCGTGACCGGCACGTGGAAGAACGGGATGCCGTGCCAGGCGACGAGTTCCTCGTGGTCGCGATGGTTGGAGACCACCGCGACCACGTCGATGGGCAGGTCGCCGCTGCGGGTGCGGAAGAGCAGGTCGTTGAGGCAGTGGCCGTAGCGGGACACCATGATCAGGACGCGGCGCCGGGTGCTGACCGTTTCGAGGTGCCATCGCATGGCGAAGGGGGCGGCCACGGCGGCGAAGTCGCGGCGCAGGGCCTCCGTGCTGTTCTCGCTGCCGGAGGTGGCGAAGCGCACCCGCATGAAGAAGTGGCCGTCCCGGCGGTCACCGAACTGGTGGTTGTCGATGATGTCGCTGCCGTGCTCGAGGAGGAACCGCGAGACGGCGTGCACGATGCCGGGAGCCTCGGGGCAGTCGACGGTGAGCACGTGCTCGACGGGCTCGGTGGCGGAAGCTGCGAGATCAGTCATGTCAGCACTCGATTACGTTGACGGCGAGGCCGCCGCGGGCGGTCTCCTTGTACTTGACCTTCATGTCCCGGCCGGTGTCGCGCATGGTCTTGATGGCCATGTCCAGGCTGACCTTGTGCGTGCCGTCACCGGCCAGGGCGAGACGTGCCGCGTTGATGGCCTTGTTGCTCGCGACGGCGTTGCGCTCGATGCAGGGGATCTGGACCAGGCCGCCGACCGGATCGCAGGTGAGCCCCAGGTTGTGCTCGATGCCGACCTCGGCCGCGTTCTCGACCTGCGCGGGTGTCCCGCCGAGGACCTCGCACAGGGCCCCGGCCGCCATGGAGCAGGCCGAGCCGACCTCGCCCTGACAGCCGACCTCGGCCCCGGAGATGGAGGCGTTCTGCTTGAACAGGATGCCGATCGCGGCGGCGGTCAGCAGGAAACGGACCACACCGTCGTCGTCGGCCCCGGGTACGAACCGCGTGTAGTAGTGCAGTACGGCGGGGATGATTCCGGCCGCCCCGTTGGTCGGGGCGGTCACGATGCGGCCGCCCGAGGCGTTCTCCTCGTTGACCGCCAGCGCGAACAGGTTCACCCAGTCCATGACGTGCAGGGGATCCGGGCTGCCGGCGTTCGCGCTGAGATCCTGGAACAGCGCGGGCGCGCGGCGGGGCACCCGCAGGCCACCCGGCAGCACCCCTTCCCGCCGGCATCCGCGTTCCACACATGCCTGCATGACGGACCACAGGTCCAGCAGTCCCGCGCGCACGTCGGCCTCGGGACGCCAGGCCTGCTCGTTGGCGAGCATGACGTCGCTGATGGAGAGGTCTTCCCGTGCGCAGTGGGCGAGCAGTTCGGCCCCCGAGTCGAAGGGGAAGCGCACCCGGGTGGTGTCCGCGACGACACGGTCGGCGCCGGTGGCGGCCTCGTCGACGACGAAGCCGCCACCCACGGAGTAGTAGGTCCGCTCGTCCAACAGCCGCCCGTCGTCGGCGAAGGCGTGGAACATCATGCCGTTGGGGTGCGCGGGCAGGGACCTGCGTCGGTGCAGCACCAGGTCCACATCGCTGTCGAAGCCGATGCGGTGCTTGCCGGCCAGGAGCAGGGTCTCGCTGTTCCGCACCTCCGCGACCCGGTCATCGGCCCGGTCGGTGTCCACGGTGGCGGGGTCCTCGTCCTCCAGTCCGAGCACGACCGCCTTGTCCGAGCCGTGGCCGTGCCCGGTCGCGCCGAGCGACCCGAACAGTTCGGCCCGCACCCGGCCGACGGAGGACAGCAGGCTCTCGCCGTCCAGGCGCTGGACGAAGCGTCGGGCCGCCCGCATCGGCCCCACCGTGTGGGAGGAGGAGGGGCCGATGCCGACCGAGTACAGGTCGAACGCGCTGAGCGCCATCAGGGGACCTCGGGGCGGCGGTACTCGCTCATCGCGTCGATGAGCCAGCGGGCCAGGTAGTCGGCGAACGAGGACCGGGGGAACAGCCGGTACGTGGGCGTGTCGTCGACCTGCCAGAGCAGTACGGCGATGGGGCCCACCGTGGTCGACACGGCCTGGCCGGCTGCGAACGCGCGGGGATGCAGGTCCAGCGGGCAGCCCTTCTCCAGGACCTCGCGGGCGGCCGGGCCGCTCAGCTCCAGTGCGGTGCGGTTCGCCGAGACGTCCACGACCGAGCCCGGGTCCGTCCCGAGTGCCTCCCGCAACTCGGCCGTCACAGCGGCCACTTCGGCCTGGGACACGACGAGCCATTCGTCGGGGCCGAGCCACAGGACCGTGTGCGGGCCGGCTGTGGTGGTGTGGCCGCACTCGCGGGGCAGTGCCGCGCCCAGGGTCTTCTCGATGCGGTCGGCCGCTTCGGAAGCGGGGGCGACGCGCAGGTTCACCATGGTGAGGAACGGCCACTCGGTCAGCGTGACGCCGCGGGCGCCGGTGACGGCGGCGGTCCGCATCCGCTCTTCCAGGTGCGCCAACGGGCTCACCCGTGCGTCGATCGTGGACTCAGCCATCGCGCTTGGTCCCTTCGGGGTCGTAGAGGACGAAGTCGGTCACCTCGACGGGCACCAGGGCCTCGCCCACCGGGGCCAGCAGGGTCTGACCCTTCCTGGCCTGTCCGTCGGCGACGAGGGCGAGCGCGAAGGGCCGGCCGAGGGCGGGACTGTGGTAACTGGAGGTGACGTGGCCGAGCATCGGCACCGGCACCGTCTCCAGGGAGACGTCCGGCGCGACGAGCTGGGTGCCCTCGGGCAGCCGGGTCGTGCGGTCGCTCGGCAGCAGACCGACCAACTGCTTGCGGTCGGTGCGGGCGGTGTCGGCACGGGAGTAGGACCGCTTTCCGACGAAGTCCTTCACCTTGGAGACGACCCAGGACATGCCCGCGTCCTGCGGGGTGACCGTGCCGTCGGTGTCCTGGCCGACGATGATGAAGCCCTTCTCGGCCCGCAGGACGTGCATCGTTTCGGTGCCGTAGGGGGTGATGCCGTAGGGCTTTCCGGCCTCGTGCACCTGCTCCCAGACGGCCAGGCCGTACCAGCCGGAGACGTTGATCTCGTAGGCGAGTTCGCCGGAGAAGGAGATCCGGCAGATACGGGCAGGGACGCCGGAGGCCAGGGTCGTCTCGCGGAAGGCCATGAACGGGAAGGCCTCGTTGGACAGGTCGATGTCCGGGGCGAGATGGGCGACGACCTCGCGCGACTTGGGGCCGACGACGGCGATCGTCGTCCACTGCTCGGTCACCGAGGTGCAGTGCACGTCGAGTTCGGGCCATTCGGTCTGCAGCCACTCCTCCAGCCAGTCCAGGACCCCGGCGGCACCGCCGGTCGTGGTGGTCATGAAGTAGCGGTTGTCGTCGAGGCGCAGCGTCACGCCGTCGTCGAAGATCATGCCGTCGGGCTTGCACATCACGCCGTAACGCGCCATGCCGGGCTTGAGCTTCTTGAAGGCGTTCGTGTAGATCCGGTTGAGGAACTCGCCCGCGTCCGCGCCCCAGATCTCGATCTTGCCGAGGGTGGAGGCGTCCATGAACGCCACCCCCTCACGGGCCGCCCGGCACTCGCGCGCAACGGCCGCGTCCATGTCCTCACCGGTCTGCGGGTAGTAGCGCGGGCGCTTCCACTGCCCGACGTCCTCGAACTCGGCGCCGTGCGCCACATGCCAGGCGTGGACGGAGGTGGTGCGCTCCGGGTCGAACAGCTCACCGCGCTCACGCCCGGCCAGGGCGGCGAAGGCGATCGGCGTGTACGGCGCCCGGTAGGCCGTGGTGCCGATCTCTCCCAGCGAACCGCCGAGGGCCTCGGCGATCACACCGATCGCGTTGACGCCGGACGTCCTGCCCTGGTCGTTGGCCGTGCCGAGCGAGGTGTAGCGCTTGACGTGCTCGACCCCGCGCATGCCGGCGCCGGTGGAGCGCCAGACGTCGGCGACTGTGACGTCGCGCTGGAGGTCGACGACATGGGTGCTCCAGGTGGCGGGTTCGCCGTCGGGGGCGGGCACGAGCCACAGGGCGCGCGTCGGGCCGACCGCGGACGGCACACCGACGGCGGACGGTACGGTCACCGGGAACCCGGCCTCCGTCGCGGCCAGCGCGCCGGCCCGCGCACCCTCGGCCCGGCAGCCGTCGAGGTCGTACGTCCCCCGGGCCGCGCCCACGACCTGCTGGTCGCGCACCGTGCCGTCGGGGACGAAGGCGACCAGGTCCTCGTTCCAGCGCAGCTTGCCCTGGCGTTGGCTGTGCAGGTGTACCACCGGGCTCCAGCCGCCCGAGACCGCGAGCAGGTCGCAGTCGAACGGCTGTGGTGCGCCGGTGAGTTGCCCCTCGGCGTCGAGCGCCTGGACGGTGACGCCGGTGAGCCTCCGGTCGCCCGAGGTGTCGACGACCGCGCTGCCCGTCAGCACCCGCGCGCCGGTTGCGACGGCGACCTCGGCGGCTCGGTGGGACAGTTCGGGGCGCGCGTCGACGACGGCGGCGATGTCGATGCCTGCCGCGTGGAGGTCGGCAACCGTGTCGTAGGCACTGTCGTTGGTCGTGCTCACCACGGCCCGCGAACCCGGCGCCACGCCGTACCGGTTGAGGTAGGTGCGCACCGACGCGGCGAGCATCACCCCGGGGCGGTCGTTTCCTGCGAAGACCAGCGGACGCTCGTGCGCGCCGGTGGCCAGGACGACCTGGCGGGCCCTGATGTGCCACAGCCGCTGGCGTGAGACACCTTCGGGAGCGTCGGTTCCGAGGTGGTCCGTGCGTCGCTGGAGGGCCAGCACGTAGTTGTCGTCGTACGAGCCGAACGCCGTGGTGCGTGGGAGGACCACGACCTCGGGGGCGGCGTCGAGTGCCGCACGGACCTCGGCGACCCACTGGAGGTCGGCCTGCGCGCCGGAGAGCAGCGAACCGCCGGGCTCGGGCTGGTCGTCGACGAGGACCACGCGCGCGCCGGAGCCGGCCGCGGCGGCGGCGGCCGCGAGGCCTGCCGGTCCGGCGCCGACGACCAGGACGTCGGCGTGGGTCCACTTCTTGTCGTAGGCGGCGGGGTCGGGGGTGGGGTCGAGCCGGCCCATGCCGGAGAGCGTGGTGGCGGACAGGCCGTCGTACAGCTCGACGGTCGTGGCCGGGAGCATGCCCTCCGAGCACGAACCGCCCAGCTGCACCAGGGCGTTGGGCTCCTCGACGCCCGCGGCGACGATGCCGCGCGGGCGGCCGCGGTAGAGCGAGGGTGCGACCTCGGCGAGCCCGTTCGCCAGCATCGCGGAGGCGAGGGTGTCGCCGGGGTGGCCGGTCAACTCCCGGCCGTCGACGGTGAATCGCAGGCGGGTGCCGCGGTCGACTCGGCCGCCTCGAGGCAGCCGGAAGTGCTGGTCGGTCATCGGTTCCCTCCGGCCTGGGGCATCTCGGGGCGTGGCTCGTCGAGCCGGTACGAGGTCAGCACCTCGTGGGTGGCGGTGTCGCGCAGGACGTTGAACCAGCGGCGGCAGCCGATGCTGTGCATCCACCGTTCCGCGAACGGGCCCTTGGGGTTGTCGCGGTAGAAGACGTACTGGGCCCACTGCTCGTCGGTGAGGTCGGCGGGGGACTCGGGGTGGGGGACATGGGCCTGTCCGCCGTAGTGGTACTCGGTCTCGTTGCGCGGACCGCACCATGGGCAGTTGATCAGCAGCACGGTGTCCTCCTCAGTGAGCCACGGCTGCTGCGCCGTGTTCGTCGATCAGCGCGCCCGTGGTGAAGCGTTCAAGGGCGAACGGGGCGTTCAGCGGATGCGGTTCGCCCGTGGCGAGGGTGTGCGCGAAGGTCCAGCCGGCGGCCGGGGTGGCCTTGAAACCGCCGGTGCCCCAGCCGCAGTTGACGTAGAGGTTCTCCACGGGGGTGGCGCCGATGATCGGGGAGGCGTCCGGGCTGACGTCGACGATGCCGCCCCAGGTGCGCAGCACATGCGCCCGCGCGAAGATCGGGAACAGCTCGACGGCGGCGGCCATCTGCTGCTCGATCACATGGAACGAGCCGCGCTGGCCGTAGCCGTTGTACGAGTCGACGCCCGCGCCCATCACCAGCTCGCCCTTGTGGGCCTGCGACACGTAGACGTGTACGTGGTTCGACATGACCACTGTGGGATGCACCGGCTCGTGCAGCTCGGAGACCAGGGCCTGCAGAGGGTGGGACTGCACCGGCAGCCGTACGCCCGCCCGCTCGGCCAGCACGCTGCTGTGCCCGGCCGCCGCGAGGCCGACCCGTCCCGCGTGGATGCGGCCGCGGTTGGTGTCGACGCCCACGACCCGGTCGCCGTCCTTGAGGAAGCCGGTGACCTCGCAGCCCTGGATCAGGTCCACGCCCAGCTCGTCGGCGCGGCGCGCCAGCGCCCAGCCGACGTGGTCGTGCTTGGCGATGCCGGCCCGGGGCTGGAAGGTGGCGCCCAGCACCGGGTACCGGGTGCGGGAGGAGACGTTGAGGATGGGGCAGACCTTGGCGACCTCGTCCGGCTCCAGCCATTCGGCGTCGACTCCGTTGAGGCGGTTGGCGCCCACGCGGCGCATGCCTTCGCGGACGTCCTGCAGGGTGTGCGCGAGGTTGAGGACGCCGCGCTGGCTGAACAGGAAGTCGTAGTCCAGCTCTTCGGGGAGCTGTTCCCACAGCTTGAGCGCGTGCTCGTAGATCGCCGCGCTCTCGTCCCACAGGTAGTTGGAGCGGATGATCGTGGTGTTGCGCGCCATGTTGCCGCCGGCGAGCCAGCCCTTCTCCAGGACGGCGACGTTGGTGATGCCGTGGTTCTTGGCGAGGTAGTAGGCGGTGGCCAGACCGTGGCCGCCTGCGCCGACGATGACGACGTCGTACGACCGCTTTGGGTCGGGGTTGCGCCAGAGGAAGTCCGGGTGTTCCGGCAGCGGTTCGGCACTCATGCCGGGCCTCCGTCGAGGTGGGGGTAGAGGGGGAAGGCGGTGGCGAGTTTCTCGACCCGGGCACGCAGTTCGTCCTCAGCGCGTTCGCCCTTCAGGGACTCCGCGATGATGTCGGCGACCTCGCGGAACTCCGTCTCGCCGAAGCCGCGGGTGGCCAGGGCGGGCGTACCGATCCGCAGGCCCGACGACACCATCGGCGGGCGTGGGTCGAACGGGACGGCGTTGCGGTTGACGGTGATGCCGATGCGGTGCAGCCGGTCCTCGGCCTGTTGTCCGTCGAGCGCGGAGTTCCGCAGGTCGACCAGGATCAGGTGGACTTCGGTGCCACCGGTCAGCACGGTGATCCCGGCCTCGGCCACGTCGTCGGCCAGCAGCCGTCCGGCGAGGATCTTCGCGCCCCGCAGCGTGCGTTGCTGGCGCTCCTTGAATTCCTCGCCCGCCGCCAGCTTGAAGGCGACCGCCTTGGCCGCGATGACGTGCTCCAGGGGGCCGCCCTGCTGGCCCGGGAAGACCGCCGAGTTGATCTTCTTGGCCAGGTCGGCACGGCTGAGGATCACACCGCCGCGCGGGCCGCCGAGGGTCTTGTGCGTGGTGGTCGTCACGACGTCGGCGTACGGCACCGGGCTCGGATGGAGGCCCGCGGCCACCAGCCCGGCGAAGTGCGCCATGTCCACCATCAGATACGCGCCCACAGTGTCGGCGATCCGGCGGAACGCGGCGAAGTCCAGCTGGCGGGGGTAGGCCGACCAGCCCGCGACGATCATCTTGGGCCGGTGGGCGAGGGCCAGCTGCTCGACCTCGTCCATGTCGACGCGCAGGTCGGACTCGCGCACGTGGTAGGGCACGACGTCGTACAGCTTGCCGGAGAAGTTGAGGCGCATGCCGTGGGTTAGGTGGCCGCCGTGCGCCAGGTCGAGGCCGAGGATCGTGTCGCCGGGCTTGAGCAGCGCGAACATCGCGGCGGCGTTGGCCTGCGCGCCGGAGTGCGGCTGTACGTTCGCCGCCTCTGCGCCGAACAGTTCCTTCACCCGGGTGATGGCCAACTGCTCGATGACGTCGACGTGTTCACAGCCGCCGTAGTAGCGGCGGCCCGGGTAACCCTCGGCGTACTTGTTGGTCAGGACCGAGCCCTGGGCCTCCATCACGGCCGCCGGGGCGAAGTTCTCCGAGGCGATCATCTCGAGCGTGGACTGCTGACGGTGCAGCTCGGCGTCGACAGCGGCGGCGATCTCAGGGTCGAGCTCGCCGAGCGGGAGGGAGAGAGGAGAGGTGGACGTGGTGAGCGACGTTTGCGTTGCCATCTGTGCACCGTCCTGATAACCGACTAGTGAGCAACTGATATATCAAACTCTGCGGTAAGGTATGGGAGCTTGCCGGACAGGTCAAGGGGGCATCCATGCAGCAGACGGCGCTCGAGCCCGTCGACGAGGAGTTGACCCTCGCCGAGCGCGCCTACCGTGCCATCCGTGACCAGCTGGTCATGCTCGAGATCCGTCCGGGCGCGCCGATCAATGAGGATCAGCTGGGGCAGGCTCTCGGCGTGGGACGGACACCGGTGCGTGAGGCGCTCAAGCGGCTCCAGTACGAGCGCCTGATCACGACCTATCCGCGGCGTGGGACCTTCGCCACCGAGGTCAACATCACCGATCTGGCCCATATCTCCGAGGTACGGCTGGAGTTGGAGCCCCTGGCTGCCACCCAGGCCGCGCGTCGCGCCACGGCCACGGACCGAGCCGGCCTGACGGCGCTGCGGCGGGAACTGGACAGCGCCGGGGCGCCTGGGCGGGACTCCGCCGACCTCATGCGCCTGGACCTCCAGGTCCACCGGGCCGTCTACGCCGCCACGCACAATCCGTACCTGGAGGACACCCTCGTCCGCCACGACAACCTGGCCACCCGCATCTGGTGCCTGTTCATCGACCGTCTGTCCGACATGGCCGGCCACGTGGAAGAGCACGGACCGCTGATCGACGCCATCGTCACCGGTGACGCCGACAAGGCGGCACGCCTTGCCCGCAGCCACGTCGAGGACTTCGAACGGGCCATTCGCGGGGCCATCTGAGCATCAGCGCTCACCGTGCGGTGCCCGCTCTCCGCATCCGCCGAGGACCGTGGTGCCGCACACCGTCGACGGCGCCGGCCGGCCACGGGACAGGCTGGCGCGCTGTCACAGGATGCTGTTGATGAAGGTGCGCGTGGACTCATGGACGGGTGCGTCGATCACCTGGGACGGCGGCCCCTTCTCGACCAGCCGGCCCTCGGACATGAAGACCACCTCGTCGGCGACACCGCGGGCGAAGCCGATCTCATGGGTGACCACGATCATCGTCATACCGCTGGTCGCCAGCCGCTTCATGACGCTCAGGACCTCACCGACCAACTCGGGGTCCAGGGCCGAGGTCGGCTCGTCGAACAGCATGACGCTGGGCTTCATGACCAGCGCCCGCGCGATTGCCACGCGCTGCTGCTGGCCGCCGGACAGGGTGCTCGGGTAGACGTCGGCCTTGTGGGCCATGCCCACCTCATCGAGTGCCCGCAGCGCGTCACTCATGGCCTCGGCCTTGTCCACGCCCTTGACCCGGCGCGGCGCCTCGATGAGGTTCTCCATGACCGTCATGTGCGGGAAGAGGTTGTAGGACTGGAAGACCATGCCGGTTTTGGTGCGCTGCTTCGCGATGGCCGACGGCGGCAGTTCGTGCAGCTTGTCGCCCTTGAGGCGGTAGCCGATCACCTCGCCCTCCACGATGACGCTGCCTTTCGACGGGCGTTCGAGGTGGTTGATACATCGCAGCATGGTGCTCTTGCCCGAGCCGGATCGTCCGAGGATGACGACCACCTGGCCACGGCGTACCTCCAGGTCGACGCCCTTGAGGACCTCGACCGGGCCGAAGCTCTTGTGGAGGTCGATGATCCGGACGATGGGGTCTGCCGTCGAGATGTCGGTACTGCCGGGTGCGGGGGTTGTTGCGCTCATCAGGTGTTCACCGGTCCTTTCGTCATGCCGGAGTCGGGTTGTCCTTCGACCGGGACCGCTGCGAGAGCCGAGGGCCGAACGACCTGAGCTTCGCGAGGCCGCCCGGCCGGAGCGGGCCGACCTGCACGCCGCGCCCGTAGTGACGCTCGATGTGACTCTGGGCGTAGGACAGGACCGTGGTGCACAGCAGGTACCAGAGGGAGATCACGACGAGCAGCGGGATCGTGCGGAAGTTCTGCGAGTAGATCAGCTGCGCCGAGTACAGAAGGTCGGCGAGAGCGATGATGCTCACCAGCGAGGTGTGCTTCAGCATGCCGATGACCTGGTTGCCGGTGGGCGGGACGATGACTCTCAGGGCCTGGGGCAGGACCACCCTGCGGAAGGTCAGCCACCGGTTCATGCCGAGCGCGACGGCCGCCTCCTGCTGGTGCCTGGGCACCGAGAGCAGCCCGCCACGCACGATCTCGGCCATGTACGCCGACTCGTTGAGGGTCAGACCGATGATGGCCACGGCCCACAGACTCAGCACGCTGTTGGTGGCCGCGCCGGCGATCTCAGGACCGCCGAACGGCACGCCGATCGACAACCGGGGGTACAGGGCGGAGAGGTTGAACCAGAAGATCAGCTGGACGAGGAGCGGTGTGCCCCGGAAGAACCACAGGTAGGCGCCTGACAGATAGGAGAGAACCCGGTTCTCCGACATCCGGCAGGCGGCCAGGACGATGCCGAGGACGATGCCCAGCGTCATGGCCACTGCGGTGAGGAGCAGTGTGGTGCCGAGACCCTTCATGATCTCGTGGTTGAACAGATACTCCCGGACGACGGGCCATTCGAAGTTGTCATTGGTGAGCACGGAGTAGCCCAGACTCGCCGCGGTCAGGAGAACGAGCAGGGCGGCGAGGCGCCGTCCGGGGTACCGCATCGGCACGAGTTCCGTGGGCGGGGTGGCTGACGGGTCCACACGGGTGGGGTCCATGGCGGTGGCCGGGTTCATCAGTTGCTCCCGGTGGCCGGAAGGATCTCGGCCTTCGTGATCAGCCCCTGACCGGCGTTGAACTTGTCGAGGATCTTCTGCAGTTCACCGTTCTCGACAAGGTGGTCGGTGGCCGCCTGGACCGCCTTGGCGAACTTCTCGGTGTCACTGTTGCGCGGCAGCACGAAACCGGTCTTGTACTTGGGGGCCCAGGGCAGTTCGACCAGTTTGAACTGGCCCTTGGTCTGGCTCATCACGTAGGCCACCTGGCTCGCGCTGCTCACCGCCGCGTCGACCCGGCCGCCGCGCAGGGCGAGGTTGACGTTGGCCTGGGAGTCGAAGGTCTTGACGGTGATCGCGCCCTTGCCGGCGCTCTTGCACTTGCCCGCGATCTTTTCGGCCAGGGCCGCCTCGGCGGAGCCGAGCGACGCGGCCAGCGTGTGACCGCAGAGATCCGTGTCCGAGGCGGCGGTGGTGATCTTGCTGCCGACCGGCACCATGAGGGCATCGGCCGACACGTGGTTGGTCACGAACGTGACGGTCTCCGTGCGTTCGGCCGTCGCGTAGATCTCCCCGGTCGCGCCGTCATAACGGCCCGCCTGCAGACCCGCGATGATGCCATTGAACGGGACGATCCTGACCTTGACCTTCAGACCCATGACCGCGGCGATCCGGTTCACGTTCTCGACGTCCCAGCCGGTGGGCGTCGCGCCGTTGGCGGGCTCGATCACCGCGGGCGGGTAGGTGGCAGCGGCGATCGTCAAGGTCCCCTTGTCGGCGATCGACTTCGGGACCATCGCGGCGATCGAGTCGACCTTCTTCGTCCCGCCCCCCGACGCGGCAGTGGACGAACTCGCGTCGGCGGACGAACCGCACGCGGCCGTCGAACCGACCAGGGCAACGGAACCGACAATCGCCCCGAAGCGGACCAGACGTGAATCGCGTAGACGCTTCATGACTCTCCCTGTGGCTGAAATGCCCGAGGTGGATTAATCACGACATAGGCCCTGTTTCAGATGAGGTAGGGCGCGGTGATGGCAGGTAACTTCGCACCTTCGTCGAGGTCTGACAAGATGTGATCACAGATCTTTTTTGCATCGTTGTCGGCGAAACCTGCTCCGACCTGGGAAATCACGCCGGTGAGGAATTTTCAGGCAGCGAGCGCCGGGTCGATCGCGACGATCGAGACGCCGAAACGGGCGGGCGGGCGCACGGCAGCCCGCCCTCATTACCTACGGCCCGTCCAGGTCGTGCAATTCGTAGCAAATGGGCAATCGGCCCGTAATCGATGGGGCCGAAAATGGGGCACGCATGCCTGGCGCCGCACCGGCCGGATCATCGCTTCGCGGCGCCGAAGTCCCCAGGCTGCACCTCGGCGACCGGAGCCGGTCCCAGGAGGCGTCTACCGCGAAACCAGCTGCGCCTTGATCCGGTCGGTGGCGTTGGCCAGCGACTCGTTGTTGATGGTGGCCGCCGCCTCGGCGTCACGCGCGTGGGCGGCCGTGAGCAGTTGCTCCTGGTATCGCCAGAGCGAGTCGTCCCCGGCTGTGTCGAGGGACGCCCGGGCTCCGACGATTTTGTAGGCGCGGCAGTGCTCCCAGAGGGTGCGGATGGTGTTCAGCAGCACGGGGTTGCCGGCCGCTTCGTAGAGAATGGCGAGCAGAGCCTCGTCGTGGTCGAGGTACGCGACGACGGCACCCTCGTCGATCGCGCGGCGCATCAGCTCGAACTCCTCACGCATGCGCCCGACCCCGGCCTCACCGATCTGCGCGGCACCCCGGCGCGCTGCCTCGACCTCCAGGATCTGGCGCGTGTCGTAGATGTGGAGCAGTTCGGTGGGGTCCTGGCCCTTCACCACCGAGCCCCGGTGCGGGACGCGTTCGGCGAAGCCCGCCTCCTCAAGGCGCCGGATGGCCTCGCGTACCGGCATCACGCTGGTTCCGACCTCGGCGGCGAGATCACGGATGCGCAGGCGGTAGCCGGCCGGATACTCGCCGCTGGTGATCGCCTCGTGCAGCACCGCGTACACCCGGTCGGTGAGAGAGAGCGACGGCTCGACACGTTTGGACATACGCACGACTGAATCATAAACGGCCTGGTCGGTGGCAGAGGTTGGACGAACGCTCATGTCAGCCGCGCCGCCCGTCGGTGAACCGCCCTTGGGAACTCCACCTGAATTCCACCCCAACCCATTGTGTGATCTGTGATCACATCCTAAGGTGGCGGGCACCACCCAGGCGAGCTGCCCGGGCACGCGTGACGACTTCCCCCGCCCGGTCGACCGGCTTGCACCGGAGCATCAGGACCGGGCGTCTGCCACGAATCCTCAAGACATCAACACCGACGTGGCCCGGACCTACCCTGTAAGGGCATGCCCGGGAACCGCTCCCGGAGGCTGTGATGACCGTGAACGCAGGACCGAACTCAGGAAATCGGCTGGATGACGCGCCCCTGTCGCGCTTCCACAAGAAACTCGCGCTGTACTCCTCCGGGGGCCCGTTTCTCGACGGCTACGTCCTGAGCATCATCGGCGTCGCCATGGTGCAGATCTCCGACCGGCAGAACCTGTCCGACTCCGCGCAGGGTCTCATCGGCGCGTCCGCGCTCATCGGCATCTTCCTCGGCGCGTTCGTGGGCGGCCGGCTCACGGACCGCTTCGGCCGACAGCTCCTCTACACCATCGACCTGATCGCCATCATCGTCTGTTCCCTCGCCCAGTTCTGGGCCGACGATCCGGTGTGGCTGTTCGTGCTGCGGCTGCTGATCGGCGTGGCGGTCGGCGCGGACTACCCCATCGCCACCTCGCTGCTGGCCGAGTTCACCCCGCGCCGCTACCGCGGTCCGCTGCTGGGCGGACTGGTCGTCATGTGGTTCGTCGGCGCGGCCGCGGCGTACATCGTCGGCGAGATCATGCTGTCCTCGCTCGGCGACGACGCCTGGCGGTGGATGCTCGCCAGCGCCACCCTGCCCGCCACGATCATCGTCCTTCTGCGTCACGGCACCCCCGAGTCCCCGCGCTGGCTGGCCAACAAGGGCCGCACCGAAGAGGCCGAGGCCGTGCTGAAGAAGGTCTACGGCCCCGACGTGACCATCGCCGACCTGTCGGACGAGGCGGAAGAGCGCGAGAACGTCGACCTCAAGGCGATCCTGCGCACGGGCTACGGCGGGCGGATGCTCTACATCTCGGTCTTCTGGACCTGCTCCATCGTGCCGCTGTTCGCCATCTACGCCTTCGGCCCCAAGATTCTCGACGCGCTCCAGCTCAAGGGCGGGCTCGCCAACATCGGCGAGGCCATGATCACCGTGATGTTCCTCCTCGGCTGTGTCGTCGCCCTGTTCTGTGTGAACCGCATGGGCCGGCGCCCTCTGGTCATCCACAGCTTCGTCTGGTCGGGCCTGGCCCTGTTGCTCCTCGGGATCTTCCCGGACGCGCCGTCCGGCGTGATCATGACCCTGTTCGCCCTGTACGCCATCATCATCGGCGGCACCCAGATCCTGCAGTGGGTCTACCCCAACGAACTCTTCCCCACCGAGGTACGTGGCTCCGCCGTCGGCCTGGCCTCGTCCGCCAGCCGTATCGGCGCAGCCGTCGGCACCTACCTCGTTCCCATGGCCCTGACCGGCTGGGGAGTCGGCGGCACCATGCTCGCGGCCGCCGCCATCAACGCCGTCGGCGCCGTCGTCTCCGTCCTGTGGGCGCCCGAGACCCGCGGCATGGCCCTCCACGAGGCCGCCGCGCTGAAGCCCCGGCCCCAACCCGCGGTCCGCCCCGCGAACATCTGACCTGCCGACCGGGCCCCACTGGTGGAGGCCCGGCGCCCTGGCCGCACGACCAAGAACTTCGTGCACGCATTCCTCACCCGTGAACCCGCAGGAGGGTACCGATGAAAGATGTAGTGATCGTGGGAGGCGGCATCGCGGGCCTGTCCGCGGGCTGGCGACTGCGGCACTGGGACACGCTCCTGCTCGAGTCGGAGGGACGGGTCGGCGGACGTATCCGATCGGAGCGCCGCGGACCGTACTGGCTCAACTGGGGCGGGCATGTGTACGCCGGCGGGAACTCGGCGACGTCGTGGCTGCTGAACAACACCGGCGTCGACTCGGTACCGGTGCCCGGCTCGCTGGCCGGACTGTCGATGAACGGCAAGCTGCTGCTCAAGGGTCGCGTGGAGAGCTATCCGTTCCGCATCCCGATGCCGATGTCGGCACGGGTGGGCATGGTCAAGGCGGGCGCCAAGGTCGCCCTGCACGTGGCCCGCTACGCCCGCATCGTGCAGCTGCGCAAGGGCGAGACCGAGGCCCAACGCCAGCAGCGGGTCTACGACTTCATGAACGACCGCTCCTTCAAGGACTTCATCGGCGACCTGCCCGAGGACGCCGAGGCCCTGTTCAAGCCCACCGTGACCCGCTCCGCCGCCGATATCGACCAGCTCTCCGCCGGCGCGGGCGTGGGTTACTTCAGCCTGGTGTGGAACATCGGCGCCGGCCTCTCGCAGAGCATCCTCGGGGGGCCGTCCACCCTCACCGAGAGCATTGCCGCGGCACTGGGTGACCGGGTGCGGCTGAACGCGAGCGTCGACGAGATCGTCCAGAAGAACGGCTCGGTCGTCGTCCGTTACCGCCAGGACGGCGTCGAGCAGGAGGTCGAGGCCCGCTGCGTGGTCCTGGCCACCCCGGCGACCGTCACCCACCGGATCGCCGTCGACCTCGACCCCGCCGTCCGCGAAGCCCTGTCGAAGATCGTCTACGGCCCCTATGTGAGCGCGGCGTTCCTCAGCGACGAGACCGAGCGCCAGGTCTGGGACGACGCCTACGGCATCGCGACGCCGAAGCGCTCCTTCAATGTCGCGCTGAACATGTCGAACGTCGTGCACGGGTACGAGCGGGAACGCACCCCCGGCAGCAGCATCATGACCTTCTCACCGGGCAGCCTGGCACGGGAACTGCTGGAGCACGACGACGACAAGATCCGCCGGATCTACCTGGACGACCTGGACCAGGTGCTGCCCGGTTTCGCCGACAACGTCGTCGAGGCGGAGATCCAGCGCTGGCCGACCGGTGCGCCGTACTGCTTCCCCGGCCGCGGCAAGCTGCAGCAGACGCTGACCCGACGCACCGGCCGCGTCCTTCTGGCCGGTGACTACCTCGGCACCCTTTACACCGAGACCGCGATCCAGAGCGGCCTGTCCGCCGCGCACGAAGCGCGGAGCCTGCTGGCCACCGAACGGCAGACCGCAGGCCGTGACCTGACCCCGATGGCTTCGTAAGTCCACCCCCGCCTGTTCACCATGCGCAGCTTCCCCCGAGGAGATTCAACAATGTCGTCACAGCTCAGCGGTGTCCTGACCGCCCTCGCCACACCGTTCGCACCGGACGGAGAGATCGACGAGAAGACGCTGCGCCGCCTGGTCGACCGCAGCATCGTCGGCGGGGTCGACGGCGTCGTCGCCTGTGGATCCACCGGTGAGTTCGCGGCCATGAGCGGCGCGGAGCGGCGCCACCTCGTCGAGACCGTCATCGACCAGACGGCCGGACGCGTGCCGGTCGTCGCGCAGACCGGTGCGCTGAGCACCAGGGAGGCGGTCGAACTCTCCCGCCATGCCGAGGCCGCCGGAGCTTCGGTGCTGATGGTGGTCGCCCCGTACTACGAGCCGCTCACGCGCGAAGAGACCCTGCGCTACCTGCGCACGGTGGCCGACGCCGTCGACATCCCGATCATGCTCTACAACCTGCCCGGGGCCACCGGCGTCAACCTCTCGCCGGACACCGTCGGACAGCTCGCCCGCGAGGTCGAGAACATCCAGTACATCAAGGACACCAGCGCCGACATGGCCCAGGCGGGTCAGCTGATCCACCGTCACGGCGACGTCATCTCCACCTTCGTCGGCTGGGACAGTCTCCTCCTCACGGCGATCTCCGAGGGCGCCGCCGGCGTCATGGCGGGGACCGCGAACGTGATGGCCGCCGAACTCGTCTCCATCCACCGGGCGTTGCGCTCCGGCGACCTCGACCGCGCGCGGGCCGAGTGGGCGCGGATCTACCCTCTGATGGACGCGATCATGTCCGCCCCGTTCATCCCGGCGGTCAAGGCCGCCCTGGACGCGGTCGGGTTCCCGGTCGGAGGCCCGCGTGAGCCGGTGCTCGGACTCGACGCCGCCACCACCGCCACGATCTCCTCCCTCGTCCAGACGCTCTCCCAGCCGTCCGAGTCCCACTGACCGACCGCCCGGCAGAACTGCGGTCCGCTGCTTGCCGCCAGTGCGCGAGCCGAGAGGGCGGAGCCGGCCGTCGTCGAACTCGGCCATGTCCTGACCGGCGACGCCGGCGGCCGCTACAGCGACGACGACGTGGTGACGTACCTCAGCGCCGGCCTCGGCGTCCAGGACGCGGCGGCCGCGTGGAGCGTCTACCAGCGGGCCGAAGCACACGACGTCGGCCGCGGTCTCGGACCCACCCATCCCGACCCCGCCCCCTCACATTCCGGCTGTTCCACACGGCCCTTCTCAGGGAGTCACTGCTCATGACCACTTCCACCGGCCCCACGACAGCCACGGTTCGACGCGCGGCGGACGCACCCCCTCTGATCACCACGGCCGACCTTCCTCCGGCCCGGCATTTCGTCGACGGGAAGTTCCTCGACGGATCGCCCGAGCGCCTCATCGACGTCGTCGACCCGAGCACGGAGAACGTCATCGCCCAGGTCCCCGAGGGCACCGCCGAGGACGTCGACCGAGCGGTCGCCGCCGCCGCCCGGGCCAAGGACCAGTGGGCACGGCTGGTCCCCAAGGCCCGCTCGGAGGTGCTGCACGCCATCGCCGACCGGGTGGCCGAGAACACCGAGATGCTGGCCAGGCTGGAATCGGCGAACACCGGAAAGCCGTTCGCGGTGTCGCGGGACGACGTCGGCATGACCGTCGACACCTTCCGCTTCATGGCCGGTGCGGTGCGCGCGACCACCTCCATGGCCGCCGGTGACTACGCCGAGGACCATCTGTCGGTCATCCTGCGCGAACCGCTCGGCGTGATCGGCGTGGTCACCCCGTGGAACTACCCGCTGCTCATGGCGGCCTGGAAGATCGCGCCCATCCTCGCCGCCGGCAACACCCTGGTCCTCAAGCCGTCCGAGCAGACCCCGCTGACCACCCTGAAGTTCGCCGAACTCGTCGCCGATCTCCTGCCGCCCGGCGTTCTCAACGTCGTCAACGGGTACGGCCCGGTGGTCGGTGCCCGGCTCGCCGAGCACCCGGACGTGAACATGATCGCCCTGACCGGATCGGTGCCCAGCGGTCGAGCCGTCGCCCGGGCCGCCGCCGACACCCTCAAGCGGGTGCACCTCGAACTCGGCGGCAAGGCCCCGGTCGTGATCTTCCAGGACTCCGATCTTGCGGCTGCCGCGTCGTCCCTGCGCGTGGCGAGCTTCTGGAACTCCGGCCAGGAGTGCGGGGCCGCCTGCCGCGTCCTCGTCCACGAATCGGTCGCCGAGCAGTTCGTCGAGCATCTCGTCGGCGAGGTCGGAGCCCTGGTCGTCGGTGAACCGAGCGCCGGCGATGACGTCGAGGTCGGCCCCATGGTCTCGAAGGCCCACTTCGAGCGTGTCACCGGGTACTTGGAGCGAGCGCAGAGCGAAGGCCTCCGCGTGGCTGTGGGAGGCGGGGCACTCGACGGGCCGGGTTACTTCGTGGCCCCGACCGTGCTGGTCGACGTACCCGAGGGGGCCGAAGCCGCCCGCGAGGAGATCTTCGGCCCCGTGGTCACGGTCGAGACCTTCACCGACGAGGACGAAGCGGTACGGCGCGCCAACGATGTCCCCCTCGGCCTGTCGGCTTCGGTGTGGACCGAGAACGCCCGCCGTAGTCACGACGTCGCCGCCCGCCTCGACTTCGGAACCGTCTGGGTCAACTCCCATCTCGTGCTGGCCGGCGAAGTCCCCTGGGGCGGGTTCAAGGGATCCGGCTACGGCCGGGACCTGTCGATCTACGCGCTCGACGACTACTCGCGCACCAAGCACGTCATGCACAACCACGGGCGCTGATCGCGTCGTTCCCCTGGAGGTGCGGAGTGTCCCTGACCGAGCCCCTGATGAGTCCGTTCGTCCGCAAGAACCTGACCCTGCGCAACCACATCGTCAGCACATCCCACGAACCGGCCTACAGCGAGGACGGTCCGCCCAAGACCGCTACCGCGCGTTCCACGTCGAGAAGGCCCGTGGCGGCGTCGGATTGACCATGATTGGAGTGCAGCGCCCTGGTCAGCCGTGACAGCGCACCCGTACGGCCCCGAGCTGCCCAAAAAGGTCCGTGACGGTCGCACGGACCGGCTCCGTCCCTGTGCCGGCGCCAACATGTGCATCGACGGCATCAACGGCTCCGGCACGGCGTTCTGCATGCACAACCCGTCCACCGGTCGCGAGCTCGAGGTTCCGCGGCGGATCGATCGCGCCGACACGACCAAGCGCGTGGCGGTGGTCGGAGCCGGCGCCGAGGTGGGCGGACAGCTGTTGCCGGCCTCAACGGCTCCTCGCCGTCGCGATCTCCGCGGAATCATCGTCCGGAGGACCGACGAGTTCGCCCGCCTGGGCGCTCCGATCTCGTTGAACGCCTACGTCGAGGGAAGGACACTTGTCCTGCGAATGGTGATCTTGGTTGAGGTCATGCGCTGTTGGCGGGCAGTGCCTGGTAGCCGGTGTAGCCGTGGTGGTCGCCGCCGTAGAAGGTGGACGGGCCGGGGGTGTTGTAGGTGCCGTCGGCTGCGAGGCGGGCGGGCGGGCAGGTCGGGGTTGGCCAGGAACAGCGCGCCGAAGGCGATGATGTCTGCGGTGCCGTCCTCGATGTGGGCGAGAGCGCCGGGGCCGGTGAGCTCGGTGTGGGTGAAGGGGTTGAGGATGAACGCCGTCGGCCAGTCCTTGCGCAGCCGGGTGGTCAGGTCGCGGTCGGGGCTTTCCTGAGGCCGCGGGCCGAAGGCTGCTGAGGCGGATGTGGCTTGGAGGGAGGGTTCCCGCCCTCCAGGTCCGGCCCTAGACTGCGACCGCTCCGAAACTGGTGATCTTCGGGAGGGTGTGCAGGATGAACCGAGCACTCATGGCCGTACTGGCGGCAGTGGCGTTGGTCGCGTCCGGGGGCGGCACCGCCTCCGCTTCCGATGCCCCGCCGCGAACCACGCATGGCCCCTGCCAGTACACCCAGACCCCGGACGAGCCGGCGGCGCGGCCGGTTCCACTGCCGCCCGACCCGCGACACACCCCCAGTCACGGCGCGGTCGACATGGCTGTCCCGACCAGCCAGGGCCCGCTCCCGCTGCGCCTGGACCGGGCGAAGGCGCCGTGCACGGTCCAGAGCTTCGTGCACCTGGCGCAGCACCGCTTTTACGACCGTACGGTGTGCCATCGGCTGACGGCGTATCCGACGCTGAAGGTCCTGCAGTGCGGCGACCCGACCGGCACCGGCGAGGGTGGGCCGGGATACAAGTACAAGGACGAGCTGCCGGTGGACCTGCCGCCGGCACCGAGTGACCCGACCGGCGTCCGTCGCCTCTACGGGCGCGGCCTGCTGGCGATGGCCAACGCCGGGCCGAACACGAACGGTTCGCAGTTCTTCGTCGTCTACGGCGACTCCGCGCTGCGACCGAACTACACGGTGTTCGGCACGGTCGGCGCCACCGGTCTGGAGTCGCTCGACAAGATCGCCGCCGGCGGTATCGAGCCAACTGCGGAGGACCCGGCACCTGTCGACGGCACGCCCGTGCTGCGGACCGAGCTGCGCAGCGTCCGGCCGTCCTGCCGGCCTTGACGAACTGTGGCGCGGTCAGCGCGGTCCAGCTACGTGACTGACCGTGCCACGGAGGACGAAGCGATCGCCGAAACCACGCCCGGGCTGGCTGTACCTCGGCCTGCTCGAAGCCCACACGCTGCCCAGGCCAGACCCCGCGGTACATGGGGCATGGGTTTCAGCGCGTCGGGCGTCGGGTGCCGTTCCGGAGCAGCCGACGAACTCGCCGCCCGTGACACCGGCCGACGCGGCGGCCCCGAACCCGAGGCCGTCGCACTCGCCACCTCCGGACGTGCCCTCCCCGAAGTTCGACCTTCACACCTACGACGCCACCACGCTGGTCCCGAGGGCAGCATCATCGTCACCACGCCGGACAAAGGCCGACGGCGGCGGTCCCGGCTTCGTGCAGTCGCAAATGCGGTGGTGCGGCCGATGCCGTAGGTGTCGGCCGGCCCGGTGGGGTACCTCGGGGCTCGGTTGTTGCACTGTGAGTGCCGGAGCACACTGAGTTCATGGAGCCCGCGCGTGAGGACGACGGACGTGCGCTGGTGGAGCAGGCGTTTCGCCAGGCGACCTTCTCGATGTCGATGTTCGGCACAGACCAGCGTTACCTACGGCTCAACAAGGAGGCGTGCCTGGTCATGGGGGTCGGGGAGGACGAGCTGCGGGGGCTCACCTACCCCTACGGGGTTCCGTCGGACGTGGACCACCAGGGCATGCTGCAGGCACTGCGGGATGTGGCCGCGACGGGCAGGCCCACCCAGTACGAGAGCTTCACCCGGGCCCCGTCCGGCATTCGCGAGCACGCCTGGAACCTGAAGTTCTGGCCCATCCGCGACGACGCGGGTGACGTCTGCGCGGTGGGCCTGGCTGCCTTCGACAGCAGCGAGCAGCACTGGGCACGGCAGCGGCTCGCCGTGCTCGACGAGGCGGCGGTCCGCCTCGGCAGGAACCTCGATCTCACGCGCACCGCACAGGAACTCGTCGACCTGGTCGTGCCCCGCTTCGCGGACTTCGCCAGCGTTGACCTGTTCCAGTCGGTGATGGAGGGCGAGGAACCCACGTCCGAAGGCTGGTCCGACCTGGTCACACTGCGTCGCGTTGCCCACCTGTCTCTCGAGTCCGGTACCCCGGAGGCGGTGATCGAACTGGGCGGCACGGATGCCCACCCTCCGCACTCGCCGCTCGTGCAGGCGCTGCGCACCGGGGAGGCGGTGCTCAGCACCGGCGGCGACCCAGGCCTCGAACGCTGGCTGCAAAGCGTGCCGGCGCGGGCCGCGAAGCTGCGGGAAGGCAGGGCGCGGGGCCTGACCGTCACGTCCATCCTCGCGGTCCCGCTCATCGCGCGCGGCACCACGCTCGGTGTCGCAGCCCTTCTGCGCACCCGGCCGGACCCGTTCAACCAGGACGATTCAACGTTGGCCAGGGAGCTCGCCGGCCGGGCGGCCCTGTGCGTGGACAACGCGCGCCGTTACACCCGCGAGCGCACCACCGCATTGACACTGCAGCGCAGCCTGCTGCCGCGCGGTCCCGTCCGGCAGTCCGCCGTGGACGTCGCCTGCCGTTATCTGCCCTCCGACGCGCGGGCCGGCGTCGGAGGTGACTGGTTCGACATCATCCCGCTGTCCGGCGCGCGCGTCGGTCTCGTGGTCGGTGACGTGGTCGGGCACGGCATCCAGGCATCGGCGACCATGGGCAGGCTTCGTACCGCCGTCCAGACACTCGCCGACGTCGACCTTCCGCCCGACGAACTGCTGGCGCACCTGGACGACCTGGTGCTCCGGGTGACCGCCACCGACGAAATCGGCGATCGCGCCGGGGCCGACGGGGGCGGCGAGACGGGTGGTACCTGTCTGTACGCCGTCTACGACCCGGTGTCACGCACGCTCACGACCGCCAGCGCCGGGCACCCGCCGCCCGTGATCCTGGAGCCGGGCGGCGCCGCCCGCGTCCTCGACGTCAGTGCCGGTCCGGTGCTCGGCGTGGGTGGTCTGCCGTTCGAAGCGACCGAGGTCGAACTCCCGGAGGGCAGCCTGGTCGCGCTGTTCACGGACGGTCTGGTGGAGGCCGCCGATCACGACCCCGACGCCGGTATCGCACGGTTGTGCGATGCGCTGGCGGGCCCGGACACTTTGCTGGAGAGCCGATGCGACGCCGTGCTCACCACGCTGCTTCCGGAGCACCCCCGTGACGACGTGGCCTTCGTCCTCGCGCGCACCAGGGCGCTTCACGCAGGGCAGGTCAGGGTGTGGGACCTGTCCGCCGACGTCGAGCTGGTCGCCGAGACCCGTCGGCTCGCCCTGGCTCAACTGGAGGAGTGGGGCCTCGGAGAGGCCGCGTTCGTCACCGAACTCGTGGTGAGCGAACTGGTCACCAACGCGATCCGCTACGGCGCCGAGCCGATCCAGTTGCGGCTGATCCACGACCGTACGCTCATCTGCGAGGTCTCCGACGGCAACTCCACGTCACCTCACCTGCGCCGGGCCCGCATGTTCGACGAGGGCGGTCGCGGGCTGCTGCTGGTCGCCCAGCTCACCAGCAGCTGGGGCACACGGCACACGGCGACGGGCAAGACGATCTGGGCGGAGCAGGAACTGACCTGACCGGTCCGCCGTCGCACTACTGGCACCAGGTCACGGGGGTGGACCTCGCCGTGTCACTGGGCGGATGCCTGGTGGCGGCCGCCGAAGAAGACGGCCGGAAGGAGCGAGAGCCGGCCATCGAGCCCGGCTCCCGCCCCGAGGGGCACCTGTCAGGTGCGGTACGCGTAGTACGCCGCGTTCGGGTAGGAGGCGACGAGGCTCGCCACCGACCTGCGGAAGGTGTTGTTCGAGTGGTACGTCACGTAGGGCACACCGCCGCTCTTGGACGTGACGATCATCGTGTGGTCCTTGGACCCGTTCTTGTCGAAGTCCATCTGGAGGACGTCGCCGACCTCGAGCTGGAAGACGTTGGCGAGCGGCTTGGTCCGCTTGGAGTTCTGGGCGAACCAGGACCACTCGTTGACGCCGACGAAGGAGTCCGACTGGATGTCGGCGTTGCCGAACCACTTGGTGTAGTCGTACACGTAGCCGGGGACGTGCTTCCAGCCGCCCGCCTTCAGGGACTGGCTGACGAAGTTGGTGCAGTCGCCGCCGTCGGCGTGGCCGTTGTAGTTCGGATAGTCCGTGTTGTAGACGCTCCAGTACTTCTCGGCATACGCCGCCATCGCCTTGTAGTTGTAGGCGGTGCCGGTCTTCGGAACGGCGACCGGGTTGCGGGTGGTTGCCGCGCGCGGGGCGTTCGGCATGGTGTCGTCCGCGGTGGTCGCCTTGACGGACGTCGGCTTGGAAAGCGTGTTCACCGCGAGACCACCCTGGTCGGTGTCCTCGACCTTGGTGAGCTGCCAGGTGCCCTGCTCGTCGGCCTTGAAGGTCAGCTCGTGCTGGGCCTGGAAGCCGGTGGTCCTCGGTGCGCCGCCGCGGGCCTGCGCGTACGTCAGGGTGGTGGTCTCGGTGACCGCGGCCTTCGCCGTACGGCCCGTCACGCGCGTGGCGTTCAGGGTGACGGTGGTGGTGGACTTGCTGTACTTCTCGCCGGCCTTCGCCAGCTTGTCCTTGCGCCGGCCCAGCGAGGACAGGGTGGCGTCCTCGGTGCGGGCGGTGCCGGAGGACAGGCGGACGTGGCCTGAGAAGCCGCCGGCCAGCGGCTTTTCGCGATCCCCCTGCTTGCCGTCGACCAGGGCGTCCGTACGGTCGGTGAAGACCGCGTCGGCCAGCCGCTGGAAGGTGGCCTTCGTCTGCGCGTCGACGGTGGGGTCGTCGACGACGGCCGCACCGGCGCTCCAGTTGGGCAGCAGTGCCACTCCGGCGACGACGGAGGCGGCGGCTGCCCCGAGTATGGTGGCGCGGCGCCGCGTACGGCTCAATTTCCTTGACTTCACTGAAGATTCCCCTCTTCACCGGCACTGGGGACGCCGGGAAGCGCATCTTCGCACGCCCTGTGTGCGTGTTGTGAAGGGGGATGAGGTTGAGGTTTGGTTACTGCGCTACAAGGGCGCCGGGGAAGAAGCACCGGCGATCAGCCGGCGAGGGGTGCCCGTCCCGTCCGCGCGCACCGTCCACAGATCGCTGCTGCCGACCTTGCCGTCGGCGGGGAGGGCATAGGCGACGGTGCGGTTGTCCAGCCAGGTGGCCTGGTCGTCGACGCTGTGACGCTCGGCGAGCGCCGTCTCCTTGAGAGTGCCCAGGTCGAGGACGTACTCGCGCCACAGGTCGGTCCGGGACAGGACCCGCTTCTTGAAGGCGACGCGGGTTCCGTCGGGGGAGAGCGAGGGGCACTCCACGTTCTGGAGCAAGGTGGTGACCGTACGGCGGGAGAGGGAACCGCGCACCAGGTAGGTGCGGTTGGCGGTGTTGAGGGTGGCGTAGAAGGTGTCGTCGTCGGAGGCGAATGTGACGCCCCAGAAGTTGATGTCCGAGGCGTGGTAGGGCTTGCCGTCCAGGACGACGGAGAACTTCTCCAGGCTGGGCGTCAGCTTCATGGTGCGGGTGTCCAGGATCGAGGTCCGCGTGGAGAAGAAGGCGGACGCGTAGGACTCACCGGAGACGAAGACGGTCCAGGCGACGAAGCGGCCGCTGGGCGAGACCCGGGCCCGGCTGGGCGTGCCCGCGAGCGGGAAGGTGCGCCGGGTGCGGAGGTCGGCGTCCAGGAGCAGGGCACGGTTGCTCTGCTTGAGGACGCCGGGGTTGGACTGGAGGCAGACGCCCGTGCCGGCCGCCGCGTAGAAGCGCGCGCACTTCACGTCGGAGGCGGTCCGCCCGCCACCGGTGTCGGTGGACGGGACCGAGGCGACCGCGGTGCGGTGCGGGCCGGCGGCCGCGTTGAGAAACGTCAGGCGGCCCTTCTGGTCGAGCGTCAACTTGCCCGTACTGACGGCGGGTCCGCCCGGTTGCGCCTGGTTCGCCCGATCCGCGCGGGCGGCGGCGTGCAGGACGACGCCGGTCGCCAGGCCCGCGAGGAGCAGCCCCGCGGTGAGGAGTATGAGCAGGCGGCGGCGCAACGGTGTCATCCGGATCCTTGTGGCTGTGGTGGTCATCGGGTCCCGCCGGTCGGCCGCAGCACCATACCCGCGACGATCGCGCAGCACAGCAGGCCTGCCGCCGAGCCGGCCAGCGCCGGGCCGTCTCCCCACACCGTCCAGGCGGCGCCGAAGGCGAGCGAGCAGCAGAACCGGGCGAGCGCCTGGCTGGTGCCGACGATGGCGAGGCCGCTGGCGCGCAGTTGCGCGGGCACGACGTCGGCGAGGGCGGCCGGGAGTACGCCGTCGGTGGCCGCGTAGAACGTGCCGTGCAGGGCGAGCACGACGAAGGGGAGTACCGGCGTGGCCGGGGCCCACAGGAGGAGCGCGTAGCCGGTGAGCAGAGCTGCGTGCCCGGTGAGGAACACGGCGCGCCGCCCGACCCGGTCGGCCAGCGCGCCGACGGGCACGGCCAGCAGCAGGAACACCAGGGCGGTGCCCAGCGGCAGCAGCGTGAACCACTGTTCGCCGATGCCCGCGCGCCGTTGCAGGAGCAGGTAGACGAAGGCGTCGCTGACGGTGGTCAGGCCGAGCAGCGCGGCACAGCCGGCGAGCGCCCGCAGACGCGGCAGGCGCAGCAGCGCCAGTGCTTCGCGTATGCGGACGGGCTGCCTGCCGTCCGCCGCGGCCGCTTCGTCCGTCGGCGCGCCCTGCCGTTTGCCGGGTACGAACAGCACCAACACGAGCACGCCGAGAACGGCGACGCACGCGCTCACGCCGAACACGGCGTCGTAGCCGTCGGTCGCCGCGCGCAGGATGAAGAAGGCGGCCAACGGGCCGAGCATCGCGCCGGTGGTGTCCATGGCCCGGTGCACGCCGAAGGCCCGGCCCTGTCTCTCGGGAGGTGTGGACAGGGAGATCATCGCGTCGCGTGGGGCGGTGCGCAGCCCCTTGCCGGTCCGTTCCAGGGCGAGGACGGTGCCGAGCGCACCGACGCTGCTCACAAGAAGGAGCAACGGCTTGCACAGCGCGGACAGTCCGTAGCCGAGTCCGGCTATCAGCTTGTGGTTGCGCACCCGGTCGGCGAGGTGGCCGCCGGTGAGCTGGACCAGCGCGCTCACGCCGTTGTAGACGCCGTCGAGGGCGCCGAATCCCAGGGGGCTGAAGCCGAGCGTGGTGACGAAGTAGAGCGGCAGGACGGCGGTGACCATCTCCGAGGAGATGTCGGTGACCAGGCTGACCGTGCCCAGCACGAGTACGACCGGGGCGACCTTGGACGCAGATCCGCGTCTTCGGCCCTGTTCGGTGTCGGCGCCCGCGGGAGCGGAGCGGTCGGTGAGATACATGATCAAGGACTCCAGGTGCGGTGCGGTCAGTTCTGCCGACTGCTCTCGTCCCGTAGCCAGGTGCCGAAGTCCTGTGCCCGGATGGCCTTTTTGGCTCTCCGCCGTGCGACGACCGCCGCCGCGGCGAAGACCGCGACGCTTACGACGAGCCTCGGCTCCGTGCGGAGCATGGCTTTGAGATCTGCCGTGCTGGTGCGCGCCGACGCTTCTTCGGGTGACTGATGCTGTTCGACCTGCGCTGTGGACACCGCGGCCCTGATCCGGCGTTTGATCAAGTCCCGCCAGGTGCGCGGCGGGTGGACCACGACGCGGGCCGCACCGACCACGAGCCGCTCCTCGGGGGCGAAGGCCAGCGACGCGGCCAGATCGTCCGCCATCAGCGGAGGCAGCGCGGCGATCCGGGCGTGCCCGGCCTTCGACACCGCGATGACTCCCCGGCCGAACAGCCCTTCCCGTACGGCGGGCAGGCGCTGCCACACCCGATAGTAGGCACGCACCCGCCATGCGCAGGCGGCCAGCGGGATCTGCCGCTCGGGGGCGGTGGCGAGGATGCCCGAGGTGTCGTCGCCGAGGGGCTCGGTGAGCGCCCGTACGTCGGCGCCGGTGAGCAGGACGTCGGCGTCCACGTAGAGGCGAGGGAAGCCGCGCGCGTGATCGTCACCCGCCCGCAGGGCAGCGTGTTTTGAGGGCACGGGGATTTCGACGACGTGGACGCGCGGGCTGTGAGCAGCCGCGATACGCGCGGTGTCGTCCGTACAGCCGTTGCACACGACCACGATGTCGGTGTCGTCCTCGAAGGAGTCGGCCAGCAGGGAATCGAGGAGCCGGCCGATGACCTGTGCCTCGTTGTGGGCCGGGATCACGATGCTCGTCACCTGGGCAGTATGTCGTCGGTGTCACCCTTGCGAGGTGTGTTTCGTCCAAGTGTTCCCGCGACTGCGTCCCGTGGTCTAGATTGAGGTCCGCCGCACCGGTTTGGGTGGGGAACATGTTCCGAGTGCGCTTCATGTCATGGCACGTGAAAGCGGATGCGGAACAGGCAGTGCCAACATGCAGGGAGCATGAGGCGGTTGGGGAACCGCCGAGGCTCCGTCGATATCGGGTGCCACTGCGTGGAAGGCGCAGCGGCGCTGATTCAGCTCCCGGGCCACGGACTTGAGGCCGTTTGCCCGGTGTCGTTCGGTCAGGGGTAGCCGCGCATGTGGTGGGGGGCGCATGACCATTGAGGTCACGCATGAGCAACTGGCTGTGGATCACAGAAGTCCAGAGGCTCGACGAAGACGCTGGGAACAGAAGTATCGTTTAGTCCTGCTGGTCGCGGACGCCTTCGCAGCCGTGGCTGCGGCCCTGGTGATCCATGCGGTGTACGGCCGCTGGACGGTGGCCCTGGTGCTGCCCCCGACGTGGATCGGGGCCATGCTCGCCCATCGCTCCTACGACCGCAGTGCCCTGGGTCTGGGGACCGAGGAGTGTGTGCGGGTGTTGCGCGGTGCTGTCGCACTGCCGGCGCTGGCCGTAGCCGTGTACTGGTTCTTCATGCACGACTCGGGGCTCCTGCATGACATGATCATGGCGACTGCGCCGACCGTGGCGATCGCCCTGCCGGTCCGCTACGCGCTTCGCCGCCGCCTGCACAGGCGATGGGCACGAGGCCGGGACCGGAGTGCGACGCTCCTGGTCGGGCCTTCGCAGGGCATCGTGGAGCTGGTCACCGTGCTGCGCCGCGGCAGCGCACATGAACTGCAGGTCGCCGGAGTGTGCCTGAGCGATCCGCAGAACGCCACGGAGGTCCGCAAGCTGGGGCTCCCCGTCCTCGGCGGCGTCGACACCATGAACGACGTCATCCGGGCCCTCGGCATCAGCACGGTGGTGGCGCTGCCCGCGCCCGAGTTCGACGCCTCCGTCCTGCGCCGGATGTCCTGGACGGCGGCCGTGCAGGGTGTCGACTTCCTGCTGGCCCCCATGCTCACCGACGTGTCCGCCTCCCGGCTGGCGGTACGGCCCGCCAACGGGACGCCGCTGCTGCGGATACAGGCGCCGAACCTGTCCCGGATCTCCCGGCTGCCCAAGGAACTGCTGGACCGCACCCTCGCGGCACTGCTCCTGACGGTCCTCGCCCTGCCCATGCTGTGCATCGCCCTGATCGTCCGGCGGGACAGCTCCGGTCCCGCCCTGTTCAGGCAACAGCGGGTGGGCCGGTACGGCGACCACTTCACCATGCTGAAGTTCCGCACCATGCGGCAGGACTCGGAGGCGCTGCGGGCGGAACTGGAGCACCTCAACGAGAACAGCGACGGCCTGCTGTTCAAGGTGAAACACGACCCACGGATCACCAGGGTCGGCTCGCTGCTGCGCCGCTCCTCGCTCGACGAACTGCCGCAGCTGATCAACGTGATCAGCGGCCACATGTCGCTCGTCGGCCCCCGCCCCCCGCTGCCCGAAGAGGTGGAGGCGTACACGCCGGAGGTCAAACGCCGGCTGCTCGTGAAGCCCGGCCTCACCGGACTGTGGCAGGTCAGCGGTCGCTCGGACCTGCCCTGGGACGAAGCGGTCCGGCTCGATCTCGGATACGTGGACAACTGGTCGACGAGCCTCGACCTGTCCATCCTGCTGCGCACCGCGTCGGCGGTCGTGCGGGGAACAGGGGCCTACTGATGGACCAAGGGGAGAGGAACACAGTGACGCAGACCACGGAGCCCTTGGGGGTCGCGGTCGTCGGGGCCGGATACTGGGGCCCCAACCTGGTACGCAACTTCCAGGCCAGCCCGCAGTTCCGGCTGCACTGGCTGTGCGACCTCGACGTGGACCGGGCCCAGCGGGTCCTCGGCGGCTACTCGACGGTCCAGGCCACCTCGGACTACGCGGCCGTCCTCGCCGACCCGTCGGTCGCCGCCGTCGCCGTCGCCACGCCCGCCGGAACCCACCTCGACATCGCCCTGGCCGCCCTGCGCGCCGGCAAGCACGTCCTCGTGGAGAAGCCCCTCGCGGCGACGTACGCCGACGGAATGCGCCTGGTGACCGAGGCGGAGGAGCGCGGCCTCACCCTGATGTGCGACCACACCTACTGCTACACGCCGGCAGTCGGCCGCATCCGGGAGCTGGTCCGCTCCGGCGAACTCGGCGAGATCCACTTCGTCGACTCCGTCCGCATCAACCTCGGACTCGTCCAGAAGGACATCGACGTCATGTGGGACCTGGCCCCGCACGACCTGTCGATCCTGGACTTCATCCTCCCCGACAACGTCGAGCCGGTCGCCGTCGCCGCCCACGGAGCCGACCCGATCGGCGCGGGACAGGCCTGCGTGGCCTATCTGACGCTCCAGCTCAACACGGGGGCCATCGCCCACGTGCACGTCAACTGGCTCTCGCCCACCAAGGTGCGGACCACCATGGTGGGCGGCGCCAAACGCACCCTTATCTGGGACGACCTCAACCCCGCCCAGCGCGTGGCGATCTTCGACCGCGGGGTGGACCTGGCCGCGCCCCAGGAGATCGGCGCGGACGAGCGCCGGGACATGCTCATCTCGTACCGCTCCGGAGACATGGTCGCTCCCGCCATCGGCGAAAAAGAGGCCCTGCGCAGCATGGTCGACGAGTTCGCCGACGCGATCAGGGAACGCCGGGCGCCACTGACCGACGGCCGGGCGGGCCTGCGGGTGCTGGACATTCTTGAGGCGGCATCCCGGAGTCTGGAATTCCGGGGCGCGGTCGTCGGCCTGCGTGCCGGGCGTTGACCGTTCATTTCACTGAGAGGGCAAGGCAGTTGAGCAGCGTACGAGGCAAGAAGATCCTGGTCACCGGCGGAGCGGGCACCATCGGCTCCAACCTCGTCGACCTCCTGGCCGAGGGCGGCGCCCGCGAGATCGTGGTGCTCGACAACTTCGTGCGCGGGCGGCGGGCCAACCTCGCCCAGGCCCTGCCCAGCGGCGTGGTGGAGGTCGTCGAGGGCGACATCCGGGACGCCGACACCGTACGGAAGGTCACCGAGGGCGCCGACCTGGTGTTCCATCTCGCCGCGATACGCATCACCCAGTGCGCGGAGGAGCCCCGCCTCGCCAACGAGGTCCTGGTCGACGGCACCTTCAACGTGCTGGAGGCGGCGGTCGAGGCCGGGGTGGGCAAGGTGATCGCCTCCTCCTCGGCATCCGTCTACGGCATGGCCGAGACCTTCCCGACGACCGAGCGCCATCACGCGTACAACAACGACACGTTCTACGGCGCGGCAAAGGCCTTCAACGAGGGCATGTTGCGCAGCTTCCACGCCATGTACGGACTGGACTACGTGGCGCTGCGCTACTTCAACGTCTACGGCCCCCGGATGGACATCCACGGTCTCTACACCGAGGTGCTCATCCGCTGGATGGAGCGCATCGAGGCGGGCGAGCCGCCACTGATCCTCGGCGACGGCACCCAGACCATGGACTTCGTCGACGTCCGCGACATCGCCAGAGCCAACGTGCTTGCCGCGGAGTCGGATCTGACCGACGAGGTGTTCAACGTCGCGAGCGGCACGGAGAGTTCGCTGCGCGAGCTCGCCGACGGCCTGCTGGAGGCGATGGGGGCCTCGGACCTGGAGCCGGTGCACGGGCCCGCCCGCGCGGTGAACGGCGTGAGCCGGCGACTCGCGGACACCGTGCAGGCCGCCGAGCGGCTCGGCTTCACGGCGCGCATCGACCTGCGCACGGGGCTGCGGGACCTGGTGGAGTGGTGGCGTGCCGAGCGCGCCGCCGACGCCGCCGCGGCGCCGGAGGCCTCGCGATGAGCGCCGACCGCATCCCGGTGATGATCCCGTGGCTCGGCGAGGAGGAGGCCAAGGCCGCCTCCGACGCGGTGCTGTCCGGGTGGGTCGCCCAGGGCCCCCGGGTCGCCGCCTTCGAGCGGGCCTTCGCGGAGCGGGTGGGCGCCGAGCACGGCATCGCCGTCAGCTCGTGCACCACTGCCCTGCACCTGGCGCTCGTCGCGCTCGGCCTGGGGCCCGGCGACGAGGTCGTGGTGCCCTCGCTGTCCTTCATCGCCACCGCCAACGCCGTGCGTTACGTCGGCGCCGAGCCCGTGTTCGCCGACGTCGAGGCCGCCACCGGCAACCTGACCGAAGCCACCGTGGACGCGGTTCGCACCGCCCGCACCAAGGCCGTCCTCGCCGTCCACCAGGGCGGTGTGCCCGCCGATGTGCACACGCTGCGCGCCGCCTGCGCCGAGTGGGACCTTCCCCTGGTCGAGGACGCGGCCTGCGCCATCGGCTCGACCGTCGGCGGCAAGCCCGTGGGCCACGGCGCGCTGATCGCCGCCTGGTCCTTCCACCCCCGCAAGGTGGTCACCACGGGCGAGGGCGGCATGGTCACCACCGATGACGCCCAGTGGGCTGCGCGCCTGCGCCGGCTGCGCGAGCACGGAATGAACGCCTCGGCGGCGGAACGTCACGCGAGCAACAAGCCGGTCCTGGAGAGCTACCTGGAGGTCGGCTACAACTACCGGATGACCGACGTCCAGGCCGCGATCGGCCTGGTCCAGCTCGGGAAACTCGACGCGATGATCGCCCGTCGCCGCGAGCTGGCGGCCCGCTACGACACGCTGCTCAAGGACGTCCCCGGCCTCACCCCCGTACGCGACCCCGCGCACGGGCAGAGCAACTTCCAGTCCTATTGGGTGCTCCCGGACGAGGACTTTCCCGTCGGCCGTGACGACCTGTTGGCGGCGCTCGCCGAGGCCGGCGTCTCCGCCCGGCGCGGGATCATGGCCTCGCATCTCGAACCCGCCTACGCGGGCCACCCCTGCGCGCCGCTGCCCGTCACCGAGCGCATCAGCCGCGACTCGCTGATCCTGCCCCTGTTCCACACCATGACCGAGGCCCAGCAGGACCGCGTCGTGGCCGCGCTGCGCGAACAGGCCCGAAGATGAACGAACTTGTGATCATCGGCGCGGGCGGCTTCGCCCGGGAGACCGCCCAGGCCGTACAGGACGCGGGCGAGTTCAAGCTGCTCGGGCACCTCGACGACAACGCCGCCCTGCACGGCACCGAGGTGGACGGCATCCCGGTCCTCGGCGGCGGCGACCTGGTGCACGACCTGCCCGAGGCCCGCGTGGTGATCTGTGTGGGCAACCCCCGGGACTACGCGGCCCGGGCCCGGCTGGTCCGCAGGCTCGGCCTGCCCGCGGGCCGCTACGCCACCGTGATCCATCCGACGGCGGTGGTGTCGGCGACCTCCGAGGTCGGACCCGGCTCGGTCCTGCTCGCGCACTGCGCGCTGACCGCCGCCGTACGGGTGGGCGCGCACGTCGCGGTGATGCCGCACGTCGTCCTCACCCATGACGACGTCGTCGAGGACTACGCCACGATCACGTCCGGCGTCCGCCTGGGCGGGGGCGTACGGCTGGAGCGGGGCGCCTACGTGGGTTCCGGGGCCCTGCTCAGGGAGGGCACGACGATCGGCGCCTGGTCGCAGATCGGGATGGGGAGCAGTGTGCTCGGCGACGTTCCGCCGGGCGAGGTCTGGGTGGGGAGCCCGGCCCGAAGGCTGCGCGAGGCCGGGGCGCCCGCGCTCGATGAACTGTTGACGCAACAACTGGGGGGACCAGTCGCATGAACCAGATTCCGCTGGTGGACCTCAAGGCGGCGCACGCCGAGGTCGCCGACGAGGTACGGGCCGGATTCGAACGGGTCCTGGCCGACACCGCGTTCATCGGAGGCGATGAGGTCCGCCTGTTCGAGCGCGAGTACGCGGACTTCGGCGGTGTCGCGCACTGCGTGGGCGTCGCCAACGGCACCGACGCCGTCGAACTCGCCCTGCGCGCCGTCGGGGTCGGAGCCGGCGACGAGGTCGTGGTGCCCGCCAACACCTTCATCGCCACCGCGGGCGCGGTGGCGAGAACCGGTGCGCGGCCGGTCCTGGCGGACTGCCTGCCCGACAGCTACCTGCTCGACCCGCAGGCCGCCCTGGACGCGGTCGGCCCGGCCACCCGCGCGGTCGTGCCCGTACACCTCTACGGGCAGATGGCGGACGTGACGGCGCTGGCCGGCCAACTGCCCGGCCACGTAAGGGTCGTCGAGGACGCCGCGCAGTGCCAGGGCGCGACCCGCGACGGCAGGTCGCCGGGCAGTGGCCGGATCGCGGCCACCAGTTTCTACCCGGGCAAGAACCTGGGCGCCTACGGAGACGCGGGCGCGGTGCTGACCGACGACGAGGAACTGGCCGGCCTGGTGCGCGCGATCGCCAACCACGGCGGCGTCGCCAAGTACCGCCATGACGTGCCCGGGTTCAACAGCAGGCTGGACGGGCTGCAGGCCGTCGTTCTGCGGGCGAAGCTGGCGCGGCTGGCAAACGGAAATGCGGCCCGCCGGGCGGCCGCGGCCCGCTACGACACGCTGCTCGCCGACCTGACGGGCGCCGGGCGGATCGTGCTGCCGACGACGGCGGTCGGCAACGTCCACGTGTGGCACCTCTACGTCGTCCAGGTCGCCGGAGCGGACCGCGACGACATCGTGGGCAAGCTCAACGCGGAGGGCATCGGCGCGGGAGTGCACTATCCCGCCCCGGTCCACCTCACGGCGGCGTACCGCCATCTCGGCCACTCCCGGGGCGACTTCCCGAACGCCGAGAAGACGGCCGACCGGATCCTGTCGCTTCCGCTGTACCCGCAGATCACCCCCGACCAGCAGCAGCGAGTCGTCGACGCGCTCACGGACGCGCTCCGAGGCTGACCGGTCCCCGCTTCACGCACCCCCCGACTTCACCTGTCGGTCTGGCACAGCACCGCTGAGAGGTACACATGAACAGATGGAGCAGACGGCTCCGGGGCGGCCGCCTCGCCGTCGCAGCAGCGTTGATATGGGCGGTGCTGCCACAGGCCGTGCCGGCCCAGGCGGCATCGGATCCGTGCGGATCGGGCTCGAACCCGATCGTCTGCGAGAACTCCAAGGCGGGCAGCCCGAAATCCGACTGGTTCTCGCCCAACGCCTACGGTGACATCAAGGGCTTCTCCACCAAGGAGAGCGTCCAGGCCGGTGACAGCGTCCAGTTCAAGATCCAGTCGCCGGTTTCGTACAACGTGCAGATCTACCGGCTGGGCTGGTACGGCGGCGACGGCGCGCGCCAGATGTCTACCGCGGCGCAGGCGGCCGTGACCTACCCCGCCAACTACACGTCCAAGGCCGCCAGTTGCACCACCAAGGCCAGCACCGGCCTGGTCGACTGCGGCAACTGGCCCGTGACCGCGAACTGGACCGTGCCCAGCGACGCCGTGTCCGGCCTGTACATCGCGAACCTGACGCAGACGGACGGCGACGGCCTGATGTCGTACCCGTTCGTCGTCCGCAGCGACTCCAGCACCTCCGACATGGTCGTGCAGACCAGCGACCAGACCTGGCAGGCCTACAACGACTACGGCGGCCAGGACTTCTACGGCGGCACGGGACCCGCGCCGGACGCCCGGGCCTACGAGGTCAGCTACAACCGGCCGCTGGACATCGGCGGTGACAACGGCATCTACGGCTCCGAGTTCATGATGCTGTCCTGGCTGGAGCGCAACGGCTACGACGTGAGCTATCTGTCCGGCGTGGACGTTTCGTCGACCAACGGCGCGACCCTGCTGAAGAAGCACAAGGTGTACATGTCGTCCGGCCACGACGAGTACTGGACACAGAGCCAGTACTCCAACGTCCTGGCGGCGCGGAAAGCCGGCGTGCGGCAGGGCTTCTTCAGCGGCAACGAGGTCTTCTGGAAGACCCGGTTCGCCCCGAGCATCGACGGCACCAACACGGCCGATCGCACCCTGGTCTGCTACAAGATGACCAAGATGGCGTTCAACAACGGCATCGCCGACCCCAGCGGCACCTGGACCGGCACCTGGATGGATCCGACCAGCACCAACTACGGCCAGACCTACCAGCCGCCGAACATCCTCACCGGCTCCATGTTCCAGGCGAACGGCTACCGCAACGACGCGATCACCGTCCCCGGCTCGTACGGCAAGAACCGGATCTGGCGCAACACCTCCGTCGCCGGTCTCAACGCCGGCCAGACCGCGACCTTCCCGACCGGCACGCTCGGTTACGAGTGGGACAGCGACCTCGACAACAGCACCAGACCCACCGGACAGATCGACGTGTCGTCCACGACCGTGGACATCACCGACGGCACCTACCGGCTGGACTGGGGCAACCTGTACGGCAACGGCACGGCGACGCACAATCTCGTCGAGTTCCGCGACCAGGACTCCGGGGCCCTGGTGTTCGGGACCGGGACCGTGCAGTGGTCGTGGGGTCTGGCCAACGTGCCCACCTACAACCCCGATGACACGGTGGTCACCGAGGACTCCCGTATGCAGCAGGCGACGGTGAACATCCTGGCCGACATGGGGATTCAGCCGAAGTCCCTGCAGAGCAACCTCGTCGCCGCCACCGCCTCCACCGACACCACCGGCCCCACCATCCACGTGACCAGCCCGGCCTCCGGGGCCACCGTCCCGGCGCTGAAGCCGGTCAACATCACCGGCACCGCCACCGACTCCGGTGGGGGAGTGGTGGCCCGCGTGGAGGTGTCCACCGACGGCGGATCGACCTGGCAGGCCGCCAAGGGTCTTGCGTCCTGGAGCTACAGCTGGACGCCCACGAGCCCGGGCTCCGCGTCCATCAAGGTCCGCGCCGTCGACGACAGCGTCAACATCGGCGCCGTCACCACCGTCCCGCTGACCGTCGGCCCCCAGGCCTGCCCCTGCACCATCTGGCCAGCCTCGGCCGTGCCCGGCACCGTCAACGCCGGCGACGGCGGCTCGCTGGAGCTCGGCGTCAAGTTCCGCACCACGGTGGCCGGTTCGATCACCGGTGTCCGCTTCTACAAGTCGCCCGTCAACACCGGCACTCACACCGGCAGCCTGTGGTCCGCCTCCGGCACCCGCCTGGCCACCGGCACCTTCACCGGCGAGACGGCCTCCGGCTGGCAGCAGCTGAACTTCTCCACCCCGGTGACCGTCAAGGCCAACACCACCTACGTCGCCTCGTACTTCGCCCCCAACGGCGGATACTCCCACGACACCTCCTTCGCGAGCAGCGACGCCGGCCTGGCGCCACTGACGGCCCTGAAGACCGGCACCGACGGCGGCAACGGTGTCTACCACTACGGTTCGACCAGCGCCTTCCCGTCCTCGCAGGCCTCCGGCAGCAACTACTGGGTCGACGTGGTCCTGGACACCTCGACGGCCAGCACCACCCCGCCCACCGTCACCTCGACCTCCGCGACGTCCGGGGCGACCGGAACGTCGATCACGGCACCGGTGTCGGCCACCTTCAGCGCGGCCGTCGACACCGACAGCGTGACGTTCACCCTGAAGGACCCGGACGGCAACGCCGTGCCGGGGGCCGTCACCTTCCCCGCGTCGAACAAGGCGACCTTCACTCCGTCGACGGAGCTGGAGCTGAGCACGAAGTACACCGCTTCCGTCCAGGCCTCCGACGTGTGGGGCAACGCCATGGCGGACCCGGTGACCTGGTCGTTCACCACCAGTTCCACCCCGCCCGCGGTGACCTGCCCCTGCACGCTGTGGAGCTCCTCCGCCGTGCCGGCGAACACCGACATGACCGCCGACCCCAACTCCGTCGAGCTGGGCGCCAGGTTCACGTCCTCTGCGGCCGGCTGGGTCACGGGCGTCACCTTCTACAAGGGCACCGGCAACACGGGCGTCCACACCGGCAGCCTGTGGACCGACTCCGGCACACTGATCGCCGGCGGCACCTTCACCAACGAGACGGCGTCCGGCTGGCAGACGCTGACCTTCGCCACTCCGGTGGCGATCACCGCCGACACCCCGTACGTCGTGTCCTACCACGCGCCGAACGGCAACTACGCGGTGGACGGCGGCTACTTCGCCGCGGCTCACAAGTCCTATCCGCTCACGGCGACGGCCGACACCGTCACGCACCACAACGGGCTCTACAAGTACGGCTCCGACGCGGCCTTCCCCAATGGTTCCTACGGATCCGCGAACTACTGGGTCGGCCCCGTCTTCACCGCCGACAACCCGAGCGCGTCCCTGGCGACGGCCACCGCCTCGGAGGTGACCGCGTCCTCGGTGGCGCACACCGCCGACGCGGCTAGCGCCCTCGTCACGACCGTGCCGGCCAAGGCCGAGGTGTCGTCCGTGAAGGCGACCGTGACCATCCTGCGCGGCTCCAAGGACGCCAGGAAGCTCCACGTCACGGGCGTCGTCTCCTATGACCGGGCCACCCACAAGGTGTCCGTCCATCTGTCCGCCCCCTTGCCGGACGGCACCCGGTTCAAGGTCACGGTCACGGCCAAGGACAAGCACCACCACACGGTGAAGTCCCACAGCTGGACCCTGACCAGCAAGACCGTCTTCAAGAAGAAGAACTGACCCGTCCCCACACACCGTCGATGGTCCGCACCCGGCCGGGTGCGGACCATCGAC
>NZ_JBMNDS010000032.1:0-100660 GCF_052543295.1 Streptomyces sp. SAS_270 | reverse complement strand
GTAGGCGATCTCCGGCTGGTAGCCGGCCTCGGTCAGCGTCTCGAAGCCCGCCTTGACCAGCGCGGCCGTACCACCACAGAGAACGGCCTGCTCACCGAACAGGTCGGTCTCGGTCTCCTCGGTGAACGTCGTCTTGATGACACCCGCGCGGGTGCCGCCAATACCCTTCGCATACGACAGCGCGAGCGCGAAGGCGTTGCCCGTCGCGTCCTGCTCCACGGCCGCGATGCACGGAACGCCGCGGCCCTCCTCGTACTGGCGGCGCACCAGGTGGCCCGGGCCCTTGGGAGCGACCATGCAGACGTCCACGCCGGCCGGGGGCTTGATGAAGTCGAAGCGGATGTTCAGGCCGTGGCCGAAGAACAGCGCGTCGCCGTCCTGGAGGTTGTCCTTGATGGACTCCTCGTAGACCTGCGCCTGCAGCGGGTCCGGGACCAGGATCATGATGACGTCGGCCTCGGCCGCGGCCTCGGCCGGCGTGACCACACGCAGGCCCTGCTCCTCGGCCTTCGCCTTCGACTTCGAGCCCTCGTGCAGACCCACCCGCACGTCGACACCCGAGTCACGCAGCGACAGCGCGTGGGCGTGGCCCTGGCTGCCGTAGCCGATGACCGCGACCTTGCGGCCCTGGATGATGGACAGGTCGGCGTCGGCGTCGTAGAACAGCTCGGCCACTGGGGTTCTCCTTGGTGTGCGGTGTTGCGTCCCACCGTACGGCGGGCGGGGGAAGGGAAGTTTTCGGGTCTCGGCATCCGGGCGGTCGACGATCGCCGACCGCCCGGATCAAGCCGGTTCCAGAGTTACGCGGATCGGTCCAGAGCGCGCAGCGAGCGGTCGGTGATCGAACGGGCGCCGCGGCCGATGGCGATCGTGCCGGACTGCACGAGCTCCTTGATGCCGAAGGGCTCCAGCATCTTGAGCATGGCCTCCAGCTTGTCGCTGCCGCCGGTGGCCTCGATCGTGACGGCCTCCGGGGAGACGTCCACGGTCTTGGCGCGGAACAGCTGGACGATCTCGACGATCTGGGAGCGCGTCTCGTTGTCGGCGCGCACCTTCACCAGAACGAGTTCGCGCTGAACGGCTGAGCCGGGTTCCAGCTCGACGATCTTCAGGACGTTGACGAGCTTGTTGAGCTGCTTGGTGACCTGTTCGAGGGGGAGTTCCTCGATCACGTTCACCACGATGGTGATGCGGGAGATGTCGGCGTGCTCGGTTACTCCGACGGCGAGCGAGTCGATGTTGAAGCCGCGCCGGGAGAACAGGGCCGTGATCCGGGCGAGGACACCGGGCTTGTTCTCGACGAGGACGGAGAGCGTGTGCTTGGACATGGGTCTCGTTCCTTTTCCTACGGCTCTCAGTCGTCTTCGTTGTCGCCGAAGTCGGGGCGGACGTCCCGGGCTGCCATGATCTCGTCGTTCGAGGTGCCGGCGGCGACCATCGGCCACACCATGGCGTCCTCGTGGACGATGAAGTCGATCACGACGGGGCGGTCGTTGATCGAGTTCGCTTCCTCGATGCACTTGTCGAGGTCGTCCGGGGACTCGCAGCGGATCGCGTAGCAGCCCATGGCCTCCGACAGCTTCACGAAGTCGGGAACTCGGGTGCCCTGGCGGGGCGCCGTGGACGCGCCGACCTGGGAGCCGGCCGTGTGGTGGCCGGTGTCGTCGGCGTGCAGGACCGTGCTGGAGTAGCGCTGGTTGTAGAAGAGGGTCTGCCACTGGCGGACCATCCCGAGGGCGCCGTTGTTGATGATGGCGACCTTGATCGGGATGTTGTTCAGGGCGCAGGTGGTCAGTTCCTGGTTGGTCATCTGGAAGCAGCCGTCGCCGTCGACCGCCCAGACCGTGCGGTCCGGCTGACCGGCCTTGGCGCCCATCGCGGCCGGGACCGCGTAGCCCATGGTTCCGGCGCCGCCGGAGTTCAGCCAGGTCGAGGGCTTCTCGTACTGGATGTAGTGCGCGGCCCACATCTGGTGCTGGCCGACGCCCGCGGCGAAGATCGTGCCCTCGGGGGCGAGCTGTCCGATGCGCTCGATGACCTGCTGGGGCGAGAGCGAGCCGTTCTCCGGCTGCTCATAGCCCAGCGGGTATGTCTCGCGCCACCGGTTCAGGTCCTTCCACCAGGCGCTGTAGTCGCCCCGGTGGCCCTCGCTGTGTTCCTTCTGCACGGCCTGGACCAGGTCGGCGATGACCTCGCGGGCGTCACCGACGATCGGCACGTCGGCGACTCGGTTCTTGCCGATCTCCGCGGGGTCGATGTCGGCGTGCACGACCTTGGCGTACGGGGCGAAGCTGTCCAGCTTGCCGGTGACGCGGTCGTCGAAGCGGGCTCCGAGGGCGACGATCAGGTCGGCCTTCTGCAGCGCGGTGACGGCGGTGACCGCACCGTGCATGCCCGGCATTCCCACGTGCAGCTTGTGGCTGTCGGGGAATGCGCCGAGCGCCATCAGGGTGGTGGTGACGGGCGCTCCGGTGAGTTCTGCGAGGACCTTCAGCTCGGCGGTGGCGCTTGCCTTGAGGACGCCGCCGCCGACGTAGAGGACGGGCCGCTTGGCCTGGGTGATCAGCTTGGCGGCCTCGCGGATCTGCTTGGCGTGCGGCTTGGTCACCGGGCGGTAGCCGGGCAGGTCCTGGGTGGGCGGCCACTGGAAGGTGGTCTGCGCCTGGAGGGCGTCCTTGGCGATGTCGACGAGGACCGGGCCGGGACGGCCGGTGGAGGCGATGTGGAAGGCCTCCGCGATCGTCCGCGGGATGTCCTCCGCCTTGGTCACCAGGAAGTTGTGCTTGGTGATCGGCATCGTGATGCCGACGATGTCCGCCTCCTGGAAGGCGTCCGTGCCGATCGCCTTCGACGCCACCTGCCCGGTGATCGCCACGAGCGGCACCGAGTCCATGTGGGCGTCCGCGATCGGCGTCACCAGGTTGGTGGCACCGGGACCCGAAGTCGCCATGCAGACACCGACCCTGCCGGTGGCCTGCGCGTAACCCGTGGCCGCGTGACCTGCGCCCTGCTCGTGGCGCACGAGCACGTGGCGCACGCGCTTCGAGTCCATCAGCGGGTCGTAGGCCGGGAGGATCGCACCGCCGGGAATGCCGAATACCGTGTCGGCCCCGACCTCCTCAAGAGAACGGATGAGGGACTTCGCGCCCGTGACGTGCTCGGGGGCGGACGGCTGTCCTCCGGAACGGGGCCGCGGCTGCGGATGGTGGGCCCCGGTGGCCTGCTCGGTCATCGGCATTCTCTTCTCGATGCTGAGGGTTTTTGCGAGGTTTGTACGGTGTTGGACTGGTGCCTGTGCAACAAAAAACCCCTCGTGCCGTGAGGCAAGCGAGGGGAGCGCGCCGGGTGCGGTCGCTGGGTGTTCCGGGTCCGTCCGGTAGTCACCAGCTTCAGCCGACGCGCTTTCCAAGTACGAGAATTCGGGTGCGCATGGCATTGACCCTCCCCCCGGCACGCACTGACTGTCAAGTGGGTGGGACGGGAGTCTCATTATGTGAGCGGAGGGCAGTACCGCCCCCGTAGACAGCGGACACACCACCGGTGTACACCCCGGCGCCGCCGCCCGCGAACGCGGGCTCGGCCGGGCCGTGCGGGACCGGATAGTGGCCGGCGGACAGCGCCCGGCGCAGCCGGTACTCGTCCAGCGGCCCGCAGAAGGCCATGCCCTGTCCATGGGTGCAGCCCATCGCGCGCAGGGCGACGACCTGCTCGGGCAGGTCCACACCGTCGGCCACGGACTGCAGCCCCAGGTCGGTGGCGATGCGCAGCAGCCCGCTGGTGATCTTGTGCAGCCGAGCGGACTCGACGACGCCCTCGACGAGGCTTCTGTCCAGCTTCAGTACGTCGACGGGGAGGCGGCGCAGCGCGGTGATGGCCGCATAGCCGCTGCCGAAGCCGTCCAGGGCGATCCGGACGCCGAGCCTGCGCAGCGCGTTCAGGCGGCGCTCCAGCTCGTCCAGGGAGACCCTCGGATCCGTGTCCGACAACTCGACGACCAGCGCCCCGGAGGCGAGGCCGTGCCGGGTGAGAAGGGACTCGATGGAACCGAGGGGCAGCGAGCGGTCGAGCAGGCGCCTTGCGCTCATCCGGACCCCGACGGGCACCGCGAGGCCGGTGGCGGCGCGCTCGGAGGCCTGCTCGACGGCCTCCTCGAGCATCCAGCGGCCCAGCTCCGCGGTCTTGTCGCTGTCCTCGGCGACGCGCAGGAACTCGGCGGGCGTGAAGAACACGCCCTGGGAGGAACGCCAGCGCGCCTGGGCGGTGACCGAGGTGATCCGGCCGTTCTCCAGCGAGACCACCGGCTGGTGCAGCAGGGCGAACTCGCCGTCGTGCAGGGCGGCCCGCAGCCGGGTGGCCAGCTCCGCCTTGCGTACGACGTCCTGCTGCATCTGGGGTGCGTACAGCTCGACGCGGCCCTTGCCGGCCGCCTTGGCGCGGTACATGGCGAGGTCTGCGTTGCGCAGCAGCTCGCCCGCGCCGAGACCCGGTTCGGAGAACGCGACACCGATGGACGCGGCGACCCGGACATCGTTGCCGTCGATGTCGTACGGCTGCGAGAGCGTGACGCGCAGCCGGTCGGCGAGCTCGAAGATATGGCGTTCGCGCGCGGTGCGGTCGCGGGTGCCGTCGCCGACGATGAGGGCCGCGAACTCGTCGCCGCCCAGCCGGGAGGCGGTGTCCCCGTACCGGACCGCGTCCTGGAGTCTGCGGGCGGCCTGGACGAGGAGCTCGTCCCCGGCCTGGTGCCCGATCGTGTCGTTGACGGCCTTGAAGCCGTCGAGGTCGATGAAGAGGACGGCCGTGCCGCGGTCGGAGGAGCGGCGGCCGGAGAGCGCCTGCTGGACGCGCCGGGTGAACAGGGCACGGTTGGGCAGGTCGGTGAGCGGGTCGTGCTCGGCGTTGTGCTGCAACTGGGCCTGGAGGCGCACCCTTTCGGTCACGTCGCGGCTGTTGAAGATGAGGCCGCCGTGGTGGCGGTTGACGGTGGACTCCACGTTGAGCCAGCCTCCCCCACTCTCGGCTCCGCTCGAGCGGGAGGTGCCCCCATCACCGGACTTGAAGCGGCACTCGATGCGGGTGGTGGGCTCCTCGACGGGGCTGGCGGCGAGGAAGCGGCGCACCTCGTGCACCACGCAGCCCAGGTCCTCCGGGTGGATGAGCGTGGCGAGCTCGGAGCCGACGAGGTCCTCGGCGGCCCTGCCGTAGACCCCGGCGGCGGCGGGGCTGACGTAGCGCAGGATGCCGTTGGGCGCGGCGATCATGATGACGTCGCTGGAGCCCTGGACCAGGGAGCGGAAGTGGTTCTCCTTCTGCGCCAGTTCCTGGGTGAGGGTGATGTTGTCGAGCAGCATGATGCCCTGGCGCACGACGAGGGCGAGGACGACCATGCCAGCGGTGATGAGCACGACGCGGTCGACGCTGCGGCCGTTGAGGACGTTGTAAAGGATCCCCAACGTGCAGACGGCGGCGGCCAGATAGGGCGTGAGCGCGGCCAGTGATCCGGTGATCGGGCGGGTGGCCGAATACCGACCGGGTCCGCCGTCCTGCGGGAGCACGTACGGATGCCCTCCCCGACGCTCCAGGTCACCTTGGTGCTCCTGGTACTCCTGAAGCTCCTGGTGTTCCTCATGCCCCGCGTATTCGTCGTACCCGTCGTACCCGTCGCGTCCGTCGCGGCCCTCGTACCGCCGGAGCCCTTCCTGTCGCGGTCCCGGGATGTGTTCGTGCACCACGCGCGCGTGCCCGTCGCTGTCCGCCCGTCCGAAGCGGCTCGCCCAGGGGGCGTACGCCAGGAGCAGCGAGCCGGCGAACCAGCCCGCGTCGAGGAGTTGCCCTGAGCGGTAGTCGTTGTGCAGGAGGGGTGAGGTGAACAGGGCGTCGCACATCACGGTCAGGGCGAGTGCGCCGATCGCCGTGTTCACCGCGGAGCGGTTCACCGGGGAGCGCCGGAAGTGCAGCGCGAGCACCATGCTGACCAGCGCGATGTCCAGCAGCGGGTATGCGAGGGAGAGCGCGGTGTGGGCGACGCTCGGCCCGTCGAACCTCGCCGCCTGTGCGAGGGCGAGACTCCAGGAGAGCGTGAGCAGCGAGCCGCCGATCAGCCAGGCGTCCAGCGCCAGGCACACCCAACCCGCCTTGGTCACGGGCCTCTTGGCAAGCACGAGCAGTCCTACGATGGCGGGCGGAGCGAAGCACAGGAAGAACAGGTCGGCGAAGCTGGGGCTGGGTACCGGGCGGTCCAGGACCACCTCGTACCACCCCCAGACCAGGTTGCCCAGCGACGCCATGGCGGAGGAGAGCGAGAAGAGCAGCCACGCGGGTCGAAAGCGGCTGCGACGAGTGCGGGCGTAGAGGAAGCAGGAGACCGCCGCGGTGCCCGCCGCGGCGCTCAGCCCGAAATCGCCCATGACCAGTGCGAGGCTCGCGGAGCCCCAGCCGATCGCGGAACCGACGGCGTATCCCGCGCAGAACAGGGCCAGTACGAGCTGTGAGCACAGGCCCGTCCCGCCGCCGGTCATCGGCCGGCGGGTCAGCAGCGCTCCCGGGGAGCTCACCGGGTCCACCCGGTCCGCGCCGCGGGGTCCCGCGGATCCCGCGGGTCCCTCGGCGCTGGGTGAGGATGCCTCCGGCGGCTGCCGTGCCTGCGGTGGTGATGTCCGCTCTGGCAGCCCGGTTTGTGTCTGCGCGCGGCCGAACACCAGGGTCGTCGGCGTCCCCGCCGCGTCGGATCGTTGCTCCATAGGCTGTGCATCGCCCGTCGCCCCCCTCGCAGTCTTGATGTTCCATCCCCGGCGCCGAACGGTGCGCGGCGCAGCCCCTGTCGGGACGATACACCAGTCTCGTCACTCAGGGACATAGTTCCTCTACGCTCCGTGACGATCAGCGGCGGTATGGACACACCGCGCATTCGGGGGACTGCGAAGAGTGCTCGAACCGGACGGGAATCGAACACTCTGTGAACAGAAGCGTGTTACGCGCCGGTTGTCAGTACTACGTTCCGCAGCGGCTCCCCGCGCGCGAAACGGTTCAGCTGTGCCACCAGGAGCCGCCTGGCGCGGGGCAGGAACGCCGAGGTGGGGCCGCCGACGTGCGGGCTGATGAGTACCCCGGGGGCGTGCCACAGCGGGTGTCCCTGGGGCAGCGGTTCGGGGTCGGTGACGTCGAGTGCGGCGGTGATACGGCCGTTCTCGAGTTCGGCGAGAAGGGCCTTCGTGTCCACCACGGGTCCGCGCGCGACGTTGACCAGCAGGGCGCCGTCCTTCATACGGGACAGGAAGTCGGCGTTCACCAGGCCTCGTGTGGCCTCGGTGAGGGGGGTGGACATGACGACGACGTCGGCTTCGGGCAGCAGGGCGGGAAGATCGGTGAGCGCGTGCACCGGTCCGTGCGCCGTAGTGCGCGCGGAGCGTGCGACGCGCACCACCCGCTCCAGTTCGAAGGGCGCGAGCCGGTCCTCGATGGCGGCCCCGATCGACCCGTAGCCCACGATGAGCACCGTCTTGTCGGCCAGCGCCGGGTAGAACCCCGACCGCCACTCCTCCTTGTCCTGGCCCCGGACGAAGCCGGGGATGCCCCGCAGGGACGCGAGGATCAGCGCAAGGGTGAGTTCACCGGTGCTCGCCTCGTGCACCCCGCGCGCGTTGCACAACTGCACGCCCGGGCGAAGGGACTTGAGGGCGGGCAGCACATGGTCGACCCCGGCGGAGAGCGTCTGCACGGCACGCACCGATGCCATTTCGGCCATCGGACGCCGTGAGACGGGGGCCGGCTTCATGTAAGGGACGACATAGAACGCGCAGTCGCCGGGATCCGCGGGAAACTCCTGGTCACCGTCCCAGAAGCGGTAATTGAGGCCCTCGGGGAGGCCGTCGATCTCTTCGGCGTGAAACGGAAGCCATACGTCGGAAGTCATGGTCAGGAGGCTATGCGAAGCGGCCGGCGGTGCAGAGGTTAGTTTGGGGGTGCCAGGAGAGGGAGGGTACGTCCAGGTGGAGCGCAGGACGATCGGTGCGGCGACGCTCGATGTGGGGGCGGTCGGGCTCGGGTGCATGCCGATGAGCTGGGCTTACACGGGTTCGCGGCAGCGCGGCGAGGAGTCGCTGCGCGCGGTGCACGCGGCGCTGGACCGGGGGTCGACGCTGCTCGACACGGCCGACATGTACGGGCCGTTCACCAATGAGCTGCTGCTGGGCCGGGTGCTGAAGGAGCGGCGGTCCGAGGCCTTCGTGTCGACGAAGGTCGGTCTGTTGGTGGGCGAGCAGCACATCGTGGCCAACGGGCGCCCCGGCTATGTGAAACGGGCCTGCGACGCGTCGCTGCGCCGACTGCAGACGGACGTGATCGATCTCTACCAGCTGCACCGAGCGGATCCCGAGGTACCGGTCGAGGAGACGTGGGGCGCGATGGCCGAGCTCGTTTCGGCCGGAAAGGTACGGTCGTTGGGGCTCTGTGCGGTAGGGGCCCGCGCCGGACGGCGCTCGGGCGGTCGGCTGCACGACGGAACGATCCGGCAGCTGGAGCGGGTGCAGCAGGTCTTCCCGGTGAGCGCGGTCGAGGCCGAGCTGTCGGTGTGGTCGGCGGAGGCCCTGGACGCGCTGCTGCCGTGGTGCGCGGCGCGCGGCGTGGGCTTCCTCGCCGCGATGCCGCTCGGCAACGGCTTCCTGACCGGGACGCTCACCCCCGGAGAAGGCTTCGAACCCGACGACGTACGCGCCCGCCACCCCCGTTTCACCGCCGAGATGATGGCGGCGAACCAGCCGATCGTCGTCGGCCTGCGGCGGGTGGCCCGCCGGCACGGCGCCGACGTCACCCCCGCACAGGTGGCGCTGGCCTGGGTGCTGGCGCAGGGGCGGCACGTGGTGCCGGTGCCGGGGGCGAAACGGGAGCGGTGGGCCGTGGAGAACGCGGGCGCGGCCGCACTGGAGCTGACGGCGGGGGATCTCACGGAGATCGCGGAGCTGCCGGGGGCGCGCGGATCCTGGGACTGAGCCCCCGCCAGGATTCGTTGATCGGGAACCTGCAGGACGCTCACGGTGTAAGACACAGTAGAACCGTCGCGTCGAAGGGACCTTGATCGTGCAACGTCGAGCTGTGACGGCCGTGTTGGCCACGGGCGCACTGTTGCTGGCGGCCGGCTGCTCCTCCGACGGGGGAGGAGAGCCGACCGGCGGCAAGAGCGCGTCACCGAGCGGTACGAAGCAGGGGGCCACGCCCTCCAGGAAGGCCCAGGAGGACGCCCCTCCCGCGAAGGGCTCGGTGAAGGTGGTCCGCACGGTCACCGAGGGCCTGAAGTCCCCCTGGGGCCTCGCACCGCTGCCCGAGGGCGACCTCCTCGTCTCCTCACGGGACGAGGGGACGATCACCCGGGTCGACGAGCGCACCGGGAAGAAGACCGTGCTGGGCGAGGTCCCCGGGGTGGCCCCCGCGGGAGAGGGCGGCCTGCTGGGCCTCGCGCTCTCCCCCACGTACGCCACGGACCACATGGTCTACGCGTACTTCACCACGGAGTCCGACAACCGCATCGCCCGCATGCTGTACGACGAGAAGAAGCCGCCCGGCGAGCAGCTCGGCGCGCCCGACACGATCTTCAAGGGCATCCCCAAGGGGATGATCCACAACGGCGGCAGGATCGCGTTCGGTCCGGACAAGATGCTCTACGCGGGCGCGGGCGAAACCGGCGACACGGGCCTGGCCCAGGACAAGAAGGCTCTGGGCGGCAAGATCCTGCGCCTGACCCCGGAGGGCGAGCCGGCGCCCGGCAACCCCTTCGACGACTCCCCCGTGTACTCCTACGGCCACCGCAATGTGCAGGGCCTCGCCTGGGACGACAAACAGCGCCTGTGGGCCTCCGAGTTCGGCCAGGACACCTGGGACGAGCTGAACCAGATCAAGCCGGGCGACAACTACGGCTGGCCGGAGGTCGAGGGCAAGGGCAACGACGCCAAGTACCACGACCCGATCGCCCAGTGGCACACGAACGACGCCTCGCCCAGCGGCATCGCCTATGCCGAGGGCTCGATCTGGATGGCGGGTCTGCGCGGCGAACGCCTGTGGCGCATCCCGCTGCGTGGCACCGAGGCCGCCGCCGACCCGCAGGCCTTCCTCAAGGGCAGGTACGGCCGGCTGCGCACGGTGGTCCCGGCGGGCGACGACAAGCTGTGGCTGGTCACGAGCGAGACGGACGGGCGGGGGTCGCCGGGGAGCGGGGACGACCGGATCCTGGAGCTGGAGGTGAAGTAGCGGGCCCGACCTCAGGCCCCGTTCCCGGCCCTGTTTTCGTCCGCGTCCCCGCCCTCGTCCTGATCCGTGGCCGTCCGCTCCTGCTCCTGCTCCTGTGCGGGCAGGCGTACGACCACCTTGCCCGAGGACAGGTCTATGGGGCCGCGGCCGGGGTCACCGTCGTTCAGGTCCACGCGGGACAGTTCCAGCCGCTTGCGTTCGTCGTTGGTGTGCTTGCGACCTGGTGCGAAGAGCTCCTCGAACATGTTGAACACAGGGCCTCCCTCGGCCTGGATCCTTCACAGCGTAAGCCTCACCCCACCGCCTGCGCGGCGGAGGTCTCGGGCGGGAACAGCCGCAGCCGGTGTGCCAGCGCCGCCGCCTCGCCCCTACCTGAGACGCCGAGCTTGGCGAGAATGTTCGACACGTGGACGCTCGCGGTCTTCGGGGAGATGAAGAGTTCCTCGGCGATCCCGCGGTTGCTGCGGCCGGCCGCGACGAGACGCAGGACGTCACGCTCGCGGGTGGTGAGGCCCAGCGCCCTGGCCGGGTCGGCGACGGCCGGGGCGGGCTCTCCGGGCGCGTGGTCCAGGGTGAGGCGGGCGCGCCGGGCGAGCAGCGCCACGGCCTCGGCGAGCGGGCGGGCACCGAGGTGCTCGGCCACGGCCAGGGACAGCCGGAGCAGTTCCGTGGCGCGGGCGCGCTCCTCGTCGCCGGCGTCCGCCGCGAGCAGGGCCTCGGCGAGGCGGTACCGGACGCGTGCGAGGTCGTAGGGGCGCTCCAGGGACTCGAAGGCGGCCGCCACCTCCCACCACTCGTCCGGGATGCGGCGGCCCTCGGCGCGCCGGAGTTCGACGCGGACCCACAGTTCGTACGCCTGCCAGAGTGGCGCCCCGGTCGCGAGTGACCGGGCGGCCTTGCGGATGCGTTCGACGACCGAGGCGCGGCCCTGTTCGGCGACCGGCAGGCCGCGGGCGTCGGCCTCCGCGGAGGCAGCGGCGAGCAGCACCGCCCAGGCGTAGCGCTGGGTGCCGGGCGGGAAGCCGGCGCCGAGGGCGTGGTCGAGTTCGGCGCGGGCGTCGAGGAGACGGCCTTCGGCGACGGCGATACCGATGGCGACCTGGGTCATGGGCAGGTTGTGCTGGTGCATGGGGTCGTGGGTGCCGAAGTGGACGCGGGCCGCGTCCAGTTGGCGGACCGCCTCGGCGATGTCGCCGCGGGCGAGCGCGAGTCGGGCGAACTGGGTGGAACCGCCGCCGCGCGGCTTGGCGCCCTCGCCGATCGTCTGGGCCTTCACCGCGGCCTCCCGGGACTCGTCCCAACGCCCCAGCGAGAACAGCGACTTGGCGAGGTTGAGCCATACCCAGGCCTCGGAGTCGAGCAGACCCGTCTCCTGGGTCAGGCGCAGGCCCTCGCCCAGGATGTCGATCGCTTCCGTGGAGCGGCCGATGCCTTCGAGCACGGACGGCAGGTTCACATGGCTGCGGCCCACGACGGCGGTCAGGCGCCGCTCGGCCACCTGGTCCTTGACCTCGTACATCTCGGCGAGACCGGATGCGATGTCACCCGCGTCGACCATGAGTCCGCCGAGGGTGAGCCGCGCGGTCAGTTCGATCTCGTCGGCGTTCACCATGCGCGCGTAGTCGACGGCCCGCTGGGCGTCGGAGAGGACGTCGGGGCCCGGCTCGTGGAGCCAGGACCAGCCGGCGACCAGGGCGAGGACCTCGGCGTGCACCTCGGACGGCGGCAGGCCACGGACCAGCTCCTGGGCCCTGGCGAGTTCCTGCCGGCCGTCGCCGCGGGCCTGCGCCTGCACCAGACGGGAGCGCTGGACCCAGAACCAGGCGGCGCGCAGGGGATCGTCCTCCTCCTGAAGGAGGTGCAGCGCGCGTTTGGTGATCTTCAGGGCGCGTTCGCGCTCCCCGCACAGCCGGCCCGCGACGGCGGCCTCGGCCATCAGGTCGAGATAGCGCAGGGGCGTGCTCGCCGGATCGCAGCCGCAGGGAGGGTAGACCTCCACGTAGTCGACGGGGCGCAGGGCGCTGCGTACGGCGTCGGGGGCGACGTCCCACAGCTCCATCGCCCGCTCCAGGAGCCGGAGTTGCTCGGAGTGGGCGTGTCGGCGGCGGGCCTCGACGGAGGCGTCGAGGACGGCGGGCAGCGCCTTGGCGGCGTCGTGCGCGTGGTACCAGTAGCTGGCCAGGCGGGTGGTGCGCTCGTCGGCCGGTACGAGCCCGGGGTCGGCCTCCAGCGCCTCGGCGTAGCGGCGGTTGAGGCGGGAGCGCTCGCCGGGCAGCAGGTCGTCGCTGACGGCCTCGCGGACCAGGGAGTGGCGGAAGCGGTAGCCGTCGCCGCCGGGCGAGGCGAGCAGGATGTTGGCGCCGACGGCGGCCCGCAGCGCCTCGATGAGGTCGTCCTCGGCGAGCCGGGCGACGGCGGCGAGCAGCGCGTACTCGACGGTCGAGCCGCCCTCGGCGACGATCCGGGCGACCCGCTGGGCCCCCTCGGGCACGCTCTCGACACGGACCAGGAGGAGGTCGCGCAGCGAGTCGGTCAGGCCGGTGCGGCAGCCCTCGTGGGCGGCGACGGCCAGTTCCTCGACGAAGAAGGCGTTGCCGTCGGAGCGTTCGAAGATCTCGTCCACCTGGGCCGGGTCCGGTTCCTGGGCGAGGATCCCGGCGACCTGGCGGCCGACCTCGGCGCGGCTGAGGCGGCTCAGTTCGATACGGCGGACGGTGCGCAGCCGGTCCAGCTCGGCCAGCAGCGGGCGCAGCGGGTGGCGGCGGTGGATGTCGTCCGCGCGGTAGCTGGCGACGACGACGAGTCGGCCGGTGCGCAGCGTACGGAAGAGGTAGGCGAGGAGGTGGCGGGTGGAGGCGTCGGCCCAGTGCAGGTCTTCGAGGACGACGACGACCGTGCGGTCGGCGGCGACGCGCTCCAGGAGGCGGACGGTGAGTTCGAAGAGGCGGGCCATGCCCTCCTCGCCGTGCCGGCTGTCGGGTCGGCGGGACGCTTCGGCCAGTTCGGGCAGCAGCCGGGCCAGCTCCTCCTCCTGACCGGCGGCAGCCTGGGCGAGTTCGTCCGGGAGCTGTCGGCGCAGGGCGCGCAGGGCGGCGGAGAAGGGCGCGAACGGCAGTCCGTCGGCGCCTATCTCGACGCAGCCGCCGCAGGCGACGACGGCACCCTCGCGGGCGGCCGCGGCGGAGAACTCCTCCAGCAGCCGGGTCTTGCCGACACCCGCCTCGCCGCCGAGCAGCAACGCCTGCGGTTCTCCCCCGGGGCCGTCGGCGGCGCGGGCGAGCGCTTCGTTCAGTACGCCCAACTCGCTGGCGCGGCCGACGAACACCGGGCTGACGGACCTGGTCTCCACGTGCCCGAGCATCGCACAGGGGTCCGACACAGCGGCACCGGCCGTGGGGAGAGCCACGACCGGTGCCGCTGGAATTCGTGGAGGGCGGCCGACCCCCGTACGGCCGCCCTCCCTTGGCCCGGCGCTCACGCCGCGCGAGCGAACCGGTGCCGCCGGGGACGGCGGCTATGGGACCGCCCCTCGGCGTCGTCCTGAGCGGAGGTCTCGCCCCGCCCGGACGCGCGGGTCTCGGCGCGGCGGGCGGCCCGGGCGCGGAGCGCCTCGCGCACCAGCCGGTCGTGCTGCGCCGCGGCCAGCAGATCGGCGGACCGGGTCTGGTGAAGCTCGTACTCGAACATCTCGTACCCCTCGTGAAGAGTCGGTTTCTGCCTCGCTTGTTGCGATGCCTCAACTTTCGTCTCCAAGGGGGGTGCGTCACATCGGGAGAGTTCCGCATCCTTGGACGCACCAGGGGCCTTAGTCCCGCCGTAAGTCGCTCACGGCGGGCCTAAGGCCCCTCAGAAGTCGGTGAATGCGCCGGTCAGGTGGTCGGCATGGCCATCAGGACGTCGGTGTACTTCAGGACGGCCAGCAGCAGCCCTACGAGGCCGAGCGCGACGCCCGCCCAGGCGACGGACTTGATCCACGGGGCCTGGGCCGGCACCCGCTCGGGGTTGCCGAACGCCGGGCGGGCCAGCACGGCGACACCGGCGAGCAGGGCCACCAGTGCGAAGGCGCCGGCGACCAGCGCGTTGGCGTTCCACGAGTCGGCGTAGACCTGCTTGATCTGCGTGGAGACGCTCGCGCTCGACGCGGTCTGCAGCTGGCCGTACAGCGAGTCGCGCGCCTGGGCGACGGTGCCGAGCCAGCTGCCGGTCAGCGAGACCAGGCCGAGGGCCGCCGCCACGACGGCCGCGGCGCCCTGGCCGACGGCCGCGGCGGGCCCGTCCTCGGCCGCCGCCGTCAGGTCGCCCGTGTCGGCGCTGTCGTCCTCGTCCTCGATGTCGGCCGAGGCCTCCGCGGCGGCGGTCTCCGCCGTTTCGTCGGCGTCGGCCTTGGTGACATCCGCCTTGGTGGCGTCGGCCTTGGTGACGTCCGCCGTTTCCTCGTCGCTCTTCGCCTCGGTGCCGTTCGCGTCCACGGCCTCGTCCACAGTCTTGGTTCCCATGCGACGCACCGTACGGACGCTGTCTGAGAGGTTCCTTAATGATCGCTGTGTGCGCCGCTCGCGCGCAGCGCACGCCACTCGGGGGCCAGCAGGGACCACACCTCCAGGTCGAGCCGTACGCCCTGGTGGAGGTGGCTCTCGCGCTGCACGCCGTCCCTGGTCATGCCGAGCCGCCGGGCCACGTTCAGGCTCGGGCGGTTGCCGGAGGCGGCGATCCACTCGACGCGGTGGATGCCGCGCTCCTCGATCGCCCAGTCGATGAGCACCCGCATCGCCCGGGTGATCAGCCCGCGCCCGGTCGCGGCGGGCTCCAGCCAGCACCCGACCTCGCAGTTGCCCCGCTCCGCGTCGAAGTTCAGCGTGAGCACCCCGCCCACGAGCGTTCCGTCCAGCCAGATGCCGTGGTACGAGGCGGTGTCCGCGGCCCGCATGTCGGCGTACCGCTGGAGCGTGTCCCGCGCCGAGGCCAGGTCCGTGGCCTTGGAGCCGAAGGGGATGAACTGCCCGATGAACTCCCTCCCCCGGTTCAGGTGCGCCAGGAACTCCTCGGCGTGCCAGGGCTCCAGGGGCCGCAGTTCCGCTTCGCCGTCACCCAGGGATATCGCGTACATCCTGCCGCTGCTCCTTCTCCAGTACGTCCGCCACGTCCAGCGCTACGTCCGCGAGCCTCTCATGTGCGGCACGGCGCTCGGGCGGCTCGATGCTGATGCGCGGCAGACGTCGGTCGAGCCAGCGGGGCAGCCACCAGTTGGCGCCGCCGAGCAGGTGCATGAGGGCGGGGACGAGGAGTGTCCGCAGGACGAAGGCGTCCAGGGCGACGGCCGCGGCGAGGGCGATGCCGAACATCGCGATCACACGGTCGCCGCTGAGGACGAAGGCGAGGAAGACGGAGATCATGATCACGGCGGCGGAGTTGATCACGCGGCTGGTCTCGGCGAGGCCGACCCGGACCGCCCGCCGGTTGTCGCCGGTCTCCAGCCACTCCTCGTACATCCGACTGACCAGGAAGACCTGGTAGTCCATGGACAGCCCGAAGAGGACGGACACCATGATCACCGGGAGGAACGGCTCGATCGGTCCGGCGCGGCCGAGGCCGAGCAGCTCGCTCCCCCAGCCCCACTGGAAGATCGCGACGACGACACCGAAGGCGGCGGCGACCGCGGCGATGTTCATCACGGCGGCCTTCAGCGGGATGCCGAGGGAGCGGAAGGCGAGCAGCAGCAGGACGCAGCCCAGGCCGATGACGACGCCGACGAAGAGGGGCAGCTTGCCGACGATGACGTCCGCGAAGTCGTCGTAGCTCGCCGTCACACCGCCGACGTGCAGGTCGAGCGAGGTGTCGGCCTCGGCGCGCGGCAGCACCTCGGTGCGCAGCCGGTCCACGAGGTCGCTGGTCCTCTGCGACTGCGGCGCCGACTCCGGGACGACGGTGAGATACGCGGTGCTCCCACTGGTGTCGTACGTCACCGGAGTCACGGACTGGACCCCGGCGGTGGCCCGCAGGGTGGTGTCGAGGTTGTCGAGCGCGAGCTTGTCCGCGCCGCTGTCGACGTGGGTGACCAGGGTGAGCGGGCCGTTCACGCCGGGGCCGAAGCCGTCGGCCAGCAGGTCGTAGGCCTGGCGGGTGGTCGTCGCCTTCGGATCGTTGCCCTGGTCGGAGGTGCCGAGGTGGAGCGAGAACGTGGGCAGCGCCAGCAGGGCCATGACCACGACGGCGAGCGCGCCGAGCAGCTTGGGGTGGCGCTCCACGAAGGCGGACCAGCGGGCGGCGAACCCGGTCGGGATCTCCGGCATGGGCCCGTGCTCGGCCAGCCGGCGCCGCTCGCGTCTGCTGAGGGCGCGCGGGCCGATGAAGGACAGCAGGGCGGGCAGCAGGGTCACCGAGGCGGCGACGGTGAGCACCACGGTCAGCGAGGCGGCGATCGCGACACCGTTGAGGAAGCCGAGCCGCAGGATGAGCATGCCGAGCAGGGCGATGCAGACGGTGGCACCCGCGAAGACGACGGCACGCCCGGTGGTGGCGACGGCGTTCTGCGCGGCCTCGGCCACCGACAGGCCGCGTTTGAGGCTTCTGCGGTGCCGGGTCACGATGAACAGCGCGTAGTCGATGCCGACGCCGAGCCCGATCAGCATGCCGAGCATGGGCGCGAAGTCGGCGACGGTCATGGCGTGCCCGAGCAGCCCGATTCCCGCGTACGCCGTCCCGACGCCGATGAGCGCGGTGGCGATGGGCAGCATCGAGGCGGCGAACGAGCCGAAGGCGAGGAAGAGGACCACGGCGGCGACGACCACGCCGACGACCTCGGCGAGATGCCCGCCGGAGGGCTCCGTGAGCGCGATGGCGCTGCCGCCCAGCTCCACCTGGAGCCCGTCCGCCCTGGCGGACTCGGCGGCGTCGACGACGGCCTGGGCCTCGCCCTTGTCGATGTCCTCGGCCTTGTCGTCGAACGTCACGACCGCATACGCCGTACGTCCGTCGCCGCTGATCTGGCTCGCGCCGGAGCCCTGGTACGGGCTGACGACGGAGGCCACCCCGGGGAGGTCGGCGATCCTGTCCAGGGTCCGGGTCATCGTCTGTTCGATGTCGGCGGAGCGCACAGTGCCCGGGGTGGTGTGCCAGACGACGGTGTCGCTGTCGCCGCCGAGGTCGGGGAAGCCGTCCTGGAGGAGCTGGGTGGCGCGGCCCGACTCGGTGCCCGGCGCCTCGTAGTCGTTCGAGTACGCGGATCCCATGACCGCCGCGGCGGCGCTCACGCCGCCGAAGGCGAGGAGCCACAGCAGAACGGCGACGAGGCGGTGCCGGACACACCAGCGTGCAAGGGCTGCCACGAAACGTGCTCCCAGGTGGATTTGTGGATCTTTGACCGGGAACAGTCTGCAATGAACTGAACAGCCCGCAAAGAACGCATGAGCAATGCCAAACCACTCTTGCAGCCGGAAGTGATCCTTTGTCGCTTTCGTGGACTTCCTCACAGGACTGCGAGCCAAGTCACAGGACAAATCAAAGGACTCTGTCGCACCGCTCACGCACCCCGGACACGCCTGAGGGGTGCATCGCAACCGATGCACCCCTCAGGGCCCTCAGGAACGCCGGAGTCAGCCCTCGCTGACGCCCAGCTTCTCCAGGATGAGCTCCTTGACGCGGGCCGCGTCGGCCTGGCCGCGGGTGGCCTTCATGACCGCGCCGACCAGGGCTCCCGCGGCGGCGACCTTGCCGCCGCGGATCTTGTCCGCGACGCCCGGGTTGCCGGCGATGGCCTCGTCGACGGCGGCGGTCAGCGCGCCCTCGTCCGAGACGACCTTCAGTCCGCGCTTGTCGACGACCTCGTCCGGGGTGCCCTCGCCGGCGAGGACGCCCTCGATGACCTGGCGGGCGAGCTTGTCGTTGAGGTCACCGGCGGCGACGAGCTGCGACACCCGGGCGACCTGCGCCGGGGTGATCGGCAGGTCCTCCAGGGGCTTGCCCGACTCGTTGGCGCTGCGGGCCAGTTCACCCATCCACCACTTGCGGGCGGACGCGGCGTCCGCGCCGGCCTCGATCGTGGCGACGATCGGGTCGATGGCACCGGCGTTGAGGATCGACTGCATGTCGTGGGCGCCCACGCCCCACTCCTCGCGCAGCCGGTTGCGGCGGGCCAGCGGCTGCTCGGGCAGCCCGGCACGCAGCTCCTCGACCCAGTCGCGCGACGGCGCCACCGGAACGAGGTCGGGCTCCGGGAAGTACCGGTAGTCCTCGGCCTCCTCCTTCACGCGGCCCGAGGTGGTGGACCCGGTGTCCTCGTGGAAGTGGCGGGTCTCCTGGATGATCGTGCCGCCGGAGCTGAGGACCGCGGCGTGCCGCTGGATCTCGAAGCGGGCCGCACGCTCCACGGAGCGAAGCGAGTTGACGTTCTTGGTCTCGCTGCGCGTGCCGAACTTCTCGCGGCCGTGCGGGCGCAGCGACAGGTTCACGTCGCAGCGCATCTGGCCCATCTCCATACGGGCCTCCGAGACGCCGAGCGCCTTGATGAGCTCGCGCAGCTCGGCGACGTACGCCTTGGCGACCTCGGGAGCGCGCTCGCCCGCACCCTCGATCGGCTTGGTGACGATCTCGATGAGGGGGATGCCCGCGCGGTTGTAGTCGAGCAGGGAGTGCGAGGCGCCGTGGATACGGCCCGTCGCGCCACCGACGTGCATCGACTTGCCGGTGTCCTCCTCCATGTGGGCGCGCTCGATCTCCACGCGGAAGACCTCGCCGTCCTCCATCTGGACGTCCAGATAGCCGTTGAAGGCGATCGGCTCGTCGTACTGGGAGGTCTGGAAGTTCTTCGGCATGTCCGGATAGAAGTAGTTCTTCCGGGCGAAGCGGCACCACTCGGCGATCTCGCAGTGCAGCGCGAGGCCGATCTTGATGGCGGACTCGATGCCGATCGCGTTGACGACGGGCAGCGCGCCGGGCATGCCGAGGCAGGTGGGGCAGGTCTGCGAGTTGGGCTCGGCGCCCAGCTCGGTCGAACAGCCGCAGAACATCTTGGTCCTGGTGCCGAGCTCGACATGGACTTCGAGGCCCATGACGGGGTCGTACGACGCCAGCGCGTCCTCGTACGACAGCAGCTCGTCGGTCGTGGTGGTCACGGTGAAGCTTCCCTCTCAGCCCAGCAGGACGTCGTCGTCGCCCAGGCGCTTGAGCTCCCGGTAGAGGATGGCGAGGCCGGTGACGATGGCGGCGGCGGACACGGCCGCGTCGATCAGCCGCAGCGTGTCGCTCTCCGAGCGGGCCTTCTTGGCCTGCTTGGCGACGCTGACGGCACCGAACGCGGTGGTGGCGATGGACAGGTACGTGCCGGACTTGGACTTCTTGAAGCCCTTGGCCTTGGTCAGTGCGCTCACAGCGACGGAGCCTCCTCGATCAGCGGGTGGCCCCACCTTTCCACGAAGGCGGCCTCGACAGCAGCGCCTACCTTGTAGAGGCGGTCGTCCTTCATCGCGGGGGCGATGATCTGCAGCCCGACCGGAAGGTTGTCCTCCGGCGCGAGACCGCAGGGCAGCGACATGGCCGCGTTGCCCGCGAGGTTGGTCGGGATGGTGCACAGGTCCGCGAGGTACATCGCCATCGGGTCGTCGGCGCGCTCGCCGATCGGGAAGGCGGTGGTGGGCGTGGTCGGGGAGACGATCACGTCCACCTGCTCGAACGACTTCTCGAAGTCGCGCGTGATGAGCGTACGGACCTTCTGGGCACTGCCGTAGTACGCGTCGTAGTAGCCGCTCGACAGGGCGTACGTGCCGAGCATGATGCGGCGCTTGACCTCGGGGCCGAAGCCCGCCTCACGGGTGAGGGAGGTGACGTCCTCCGCCGACTTCGTGCCGTCGTCGCCGACGCGGAGGCCGTAGCGCATCGCGTCGAAGCGGGCGAGGTTGCTGGAACACTCGCTCGGCGCGATCAGGTAGTACGCGGCCAGCGCGAGGTCGAAGGACGGGCAGTCCAGCTCGACGATCTCGGCGCCCAGCTCCTTGAGGAGCGCGACGGCCTCGTCGAACCGCTGCACGACACCGGCCTGGTAGCCCTCGCCGCGGAACTGCTTGACCACACCGACGCGCATACCGGCCACGCTGCCGTTGCGGGCGGCCTCGACGACCGGCGGGACCGGCGCGTCGATGGACGTGGAGTCCAGCGGGTCGTGTCCGGCGATGACCTCGTGCAGGAGGGCCGCGTCCAGGACCGTACGGGCGCAGGGGCCGCCCTGGTCGAGGGAGGACGAGAACGCCACCATGCCGTAGCGCGACACACCGCCGTACGTCGGCTTGACGCCGACCGTGCCGGTGACGGCGGCGGGCTGGCGGATGGAACCGCCGGTGTCGGTGCCGATGGCGAGCGGCGCCTCGAAGGAGGCGAGCGCGGCGCTCGATCCACCGCCGGAGCCACCGGGGATGCGGGTGAGGTCCCACGGGTTGCCGGTCGGCCCGTACGCGCTGTTCTCGGTGGAGGACCCCATGGCGAACTCGTCCATGTTGGTCTTGCCGAGGATGACGACGTCGGCGGCCTTCAGCCTCTTGGTGACGGTCGCGTCGTACGGCGGGATCCAGCCCTCGAGGATCTTGGATCCGACGGTGGTCGGGATCCCCTCGGTGGTGAAGATGTCCTTGAGCGCCAGCGGCACGCCGGCGAGCGGGCCGAGCAGCTCGCCGCGCTCGCGCTTCGCGTCGACGGAGCGGGCCTGCGCGAGGGCACCTTCCCGGTCGACGTGCAGGAAGGCGTGCACCTTCTCGTCCACGGCGTCGATGCGGGCGAGGTGGGCCTCGGTGACCTCGACGGCGGTGAGTTCGCCGGAGGCGACCTTCGCGGCGATCTCGGCTGCCGTGAGCCTGATGATGTTGACGTTGGTGTCCGTCATGGTGATTAGTCCTCCCCCAGGATCTGCGGCACCTTGAAACGCTGCTGCTCCTGGGCCGGGGCGCCGGAGAGCGCCTGCTCGGGGGTGAGCGACGGACGGACCTCGTCCGCGCGCATGACGTTCGTCAGCGGCAGCGGATGAGAGGTCGGCGGTACGTCTTGGTCGGCGACCTCGCTGACGCGGGCGACCGCGCCGATGATGTCGTCGAGCTGGCCGGCGAAGTGGTCGAGCTCTTCGCCCTTCAGCTCCAGACGCGCCAGCCGTGCGAGGTGGGCGACCTCCTCGCGCGTGATGCCAGGCATGCAGCGATCCTCTGGGGTGAGTGTGTGTGGTTTGGGCCCAATCCTATGGGGCGGGCACGGGTGCCCGCGCACGGGTTTGGTTCGGAGCGCGCTGCACGGAGGGTCGGCCGCCGACGGTGGCGAGCCCCCACAGGAGAGCTGTACGTCTCGAGGCGACAGTCACGGGCGGTGCGTGGACGGGGAACGATCCCGGCCGAAGGCCGGATTATTCGTCCGCGGCAGCCGCAGGAAGTGCGGCTGCCGGCCGCTGCCACCCCCGAGACCCCCGCGCCAGCAGCCACGCCGTGGCCTCGTCGGGCGGCATCGCCGCGGCGACGAGCCACCCCTGCACCGCGTCGCACCCCAGATCCCGCAGCCGCTCCCACGTCTCGTCGTCCTCGACGCCCTCGGCGACCACCAGCAGTCCGAGCGAGTGCGCGAGGTCGACGGTGCAGCGCACGATCTCCGCGTCCTCGTTGTCCACGGCGAGCCGGGCCACGAAGGACCGGTCGATCTTCAGCTCGCTGACGGGCAGCCGCCGCAGATGCACCAGCGAGGAGTACCCGGTACCGAAGTCGTCGAGCGACATCTTCACGCCGTGCCCGGTCAGCCCGGCCAGGGTGTCCGCGGCCCGCTGCGGGTCCTCCAGCAGGACGTGCTCGGTTATCTCCAGCTGCAGCGACCCGGCGGGGACGCCGTGCCGGGCCAGCCGGGCGGCGACGGCTCCGGCGAAGCCGGGGGTGTGCACGTCGCGGGGGGACACGTTCACGGCGACCGGCACGTGCAGTCCCTGCGCCCGCCAGCGCGCGACCTGCGCGAGCGCCGTCTCCAGCACGTACTCCGTGAGGTGCGGCATCAGCCCGGAGGACTCGGCGATGGCTATGAACTCGTCCGGCGCCACCCTGCCGCGCTCGGGGTGCACCCACCGCACCAGCGCTTCGAGCCCGGCCACCTGTCCGTCGAAGCGGACCTTCGGCTGGTAGTGCAGTTCGACGTCGCCGGCGTCCAGGGCCCGGCGCAGATCCCCCAGCAGCCCGAGGCGGTCCGGGGTGTTGGAGTCCCGCTTGGACTCGTACACCTCTACGCCCGTACGGTCCCGCTTGGCCTGGTACATCGCGACGTCCGCGCGCCGCAGCAGCCCCTCCGCGTCGAGCGCGTGGTCGGGGAAGACGGCGAGCCCGGCGCTGGCCTCCAGGACGAGGGTGAGTCCGTCGAGGTCGAGCGGCGAGCCAAGGGCGGCCACCAGGTTGCGGGCGACCCGGGTCGCCGATGTCGTGGAATCGGCGACCGGCAGTAACACCGCGAACTCGTCACCGCCGAGCCGCGCGGCCTCCGCCCCGCGCGGCAGCGCCAGCCGCAGCCGGTCCGCTATCTGCAACAGCAGCCGGTCCCCGGCAAGGTGCCCCAACGTGTCATTGACGGAACGGAATCGGTCGAGGTCGATCAGCACCAGGGCGGAACGCGCACCGATTCGTTCGGCATCGTCCAGAGCCGTCCAGGTCCGCTCCAGCAGCCACTGCCGGTTGGGCAGTCCGGTGAGCCGGTCGCGCAACTGCTCCTCGGCCCGGGCGCGAGCGATCCACAGGGTGGAGTCGAGGGCGATCAGCGGAATCGAGAAGAGCGGCAGCAGCACCGGCAGGGCGACGGCGACCACGCAGATCAGCGGTGCGATGCCGAGCAGGGCGACCGCGACGAGCCCCTGTCTGACCAGGGCGGTGCGGGCGACGGTCGGCAGCCCGCCGGAGCGCGGCGCGTGCAGGTACCAGAGCAGGGTGCGAGTGACCGCGAGGTAGGCGATGGCGACCAGCATGACCTGGGGTGCCGCGTAGACGTCCCAGCTCTGCGGGTTCCAGGGCGCCTCGACGGACGGCACCCGTCCGAAGGCGGCCAGCACCAGTGCTCCGGCGCCGATGCCGAGGATGTCGACCGCGCCGTGCAGCACCCCTTGGCGCCGGCGGTTGCGCCGGGCCGTGGCGACCAGCACGACGACGGTGAGGCTGACCATTCCGGCCGGCACCCAGCCGTAGAGCAGCAGGACCGCGAGGGTGAGGGCGGCGCCGGAGCCCGTGCCGCCCCACCAGCGGGCGCGGCCGAGCGCCACCAGATGGCCCACGATGATGCCGGTCAGCAGGGCCAGCGACCAGCCCGCCGCTCCCGCCGGGAAGAGCGCGTGGTCTCCGGCGAACGCCCGGTAGAACCCGGCACCGAGGACGAACCCGGCGGCCGCGACGACCGCCCCGGGGAGCGCGGGCCAGGAGGTGTGCCGGTCCGGGTCGTGGTCGGGCAGGCCCGAGCCGCGCTCGTGGGTGAGGGGGGCGGAGTCGTGCGCGCCGGTGCCGGGGCGCTCCGAAGACCGCGCTGTCCGGCGGCTGTCCAGCCATGCGCCGGTCACCCGGCTCAGGCGCAGCCGTGAATCCGGAGCGGCGCTCTCGGTCGGTTCCATTCCCGTCCCTCTCACAGCCGGCGGTGCCCGCGCCCTGCAGCCCGATGCCTGCGACAACCGCCGCAGGCACCGTGCCGGAAAACCCTTCCCCTGGCTCGTGAAGAGCAGGGAGTGCGCCAACCGCAGCCGGGCACGGCAGGCGCACATCTCAACAGTAGGCCGCAGAAGGCTTCCACGGGCAGCGGTCGCCCACGGTTGCCCGAATGCGACCCGGCCACCCGTATGCATCTGATATGCGCCGAACGGGTGGCCTTCAACCGCTACTCCGCGACCGGAAGTGCGACGTCCGCCGCCGCCTCAGGCCCTTGTTCGAGCAGGACGACGAAGCCGTCCTCGTTCAGAACCGGAACCTTGAGTTGCATTGCCTTGTCGAACTTCGAACCCGGATTGTCACCCACAACGACGAAAGACGTCTTCTTGGAAACAGAACCGGTCACTTTTGCTCCCTGGCTCTGCAGGGCGTCCTTCGCACCGTCCCGTGTGAAGTGCTCCAGGGTGCCGGTGACCACGAGGGTGAGCCCTTCGAGCGGACGCGGCCCCTCGTCCTCGCCGGAGTGCTCCTCCTCCAGCCGGACTCCGGCGGCCCGCCACTTGCGGAGGATCTCCTGGTGCCAGTCGACCGCGAACCACTCCTTGAGTGAGGCCGCGACGATCCCGCCGACCCCGTCCACCGCGGTGAGTTCCGCCTCCGTGGCCTCCTGGATGCGGTCGATCGAGCGGAACTCGCGGGCCAGTGCCTCGGCGGCGACCGGACCGACATGGCGGATCGACAGCCCGGTGAGGACGCGGGCGAGCGGGCGCTCCTTGGCGGCCGCGATGTTCTCCAGCATGGCAAGCGCGTTCTTCTTCGGGCCGCCCTCCTGGTTGGCGAAGACGGTGGCGATCTTCTCCTCGCCGGTCTCCGGGTCACGCTTGGGCAGCCCGCTGTCCTGGTCGAGGACATAGGCCTTGATGGGCAGCAGTTGCTCGATGGTGAGGTCGAAGAGGTCGCCCTCGTCCCCCAGCGGCGGCTGGGCGGGCTCCAGCGGCTTGGTGAGGGCCGCGGCGGCGACGTATCCGAAGTTCTCGATGTCCAGGCACTTGCGCCCGGCCAGGTAGAAGAGCCGCTCGCGCAACTGGGCCGGGCAGCTCCGGCCGTTGGGGCAGCGCAGGTCGACGTCGCCCTCCTTCGACGGCGCCAGCGGTGTGCCGCACTCGGGGCACTCGGCGGGCATCACGAACTCCCGCTCGCTGCCGTCCCGCAGGTCGGCGACCGGGCCGAGGATCTCCGGAATGACCTCGCCGGCCTTGCGCAGCACCACCGTGTCCCCGATCAGGACGCCCTTGGCCTTGACCACGTCCTGGTTGTGCAGGGTCGCGAACTCGACCTCGGAGCCGGCGACCGTGACCGGTTCGACCTGGGCGTACGGCGTGACGCGGCCGGTGCGGCCCACCCCGACACGGATGTTGACGAGCTTGGTGTTGACCTCCTCCGGCGCGTACTTCCAGGCGATCGCCCAGCGCGGGGCCCGCGAGGTCGAGCCGAGGCGCCCCTGCAGGGGGATCTCGTCGAGCTTCACGACCACGCCGTCGATCTCGTGCTCCACGGAGTGGCGGTTCTCGCCGAAGTGGGCGATGAACTCCCGTACGCCGTCGAGGTCGTCGACCACCTTGTTGTGTTTGGCCGTCGGCAGACCCCAGGCCTTCAGGAGGTCGTACGCCTCGGAGAGGCGGGTCATGCCGTCGAAGCCCTCCAGGGCTCCGATGCCGTGGACGACCATGTGCAGTGGCCGGCCGGCCGTGACGCGCGGGTCCTTCTGGCGCAGCGAACCCGCCGCCGCGTTGCGCGGGTTGGCGAAGGGCTTGTCCCCGGCCTCGACCAGGCGGGCGTTGAGCTCCTCGAACTTCTCCATCGGGAAATAGACCTCGCCGCGGATCTCCACGAGGTCGGGGATGTGCTCGCCGGACGTCAGACGGTCCGGGATCTCCGCGATCGTGCGGACGTTGGGCGTGATGTCCTCGCCCGTGCGGCCGTCGCCGCGGGTCGCCGCGCGGGTGAGACGGCCGTGCTCGTAGGTGAGGTTGACGGCGAGGCCGTCGACCTTCAGCTCGCACAGGAAGTGGTACGCGGAGGTGCCGACGTCCTTGGCGACCCGGTCGGCCCAGGCCGCGAGCCCCAGGTCCTCGAAGGCGTTGTCGAGCGAGAGCATGCGCTGACGGTGCTGGACGGAGGTGAACTCCGTCTCGTACGCCCCCGCGACCTTCTGGGTCGGCGAGTCGGGGGTGCGCAGCTCGGGGTACTGCTCCTCGCATGCCTCCAGGGAGCGCAGGAGCGTGTCGAACTCCGCGTCGCTGACGACGGGAGCGTCCTTCACGTAGTACCGGAAGCGGTGCTCCTCGATCTGCTCAGCGAGCTGCGCGTGCTTCTCCCGTGCCTCGGCGGGCACCGTCGTCTCCGCTTGCTTGTCGCCGGCCACCGTGTTGTCCTCCCGTTACTCTGGGTTGTCCGCGAGGGATCTCGCCGCCCGGACGCAGTGGGCGAGCGCCGAGCGCGCGTACTGCGGGGAGGCCCCCGCGAGTCCGCACGACGGCGTGATCGTGACCGTCTCCGTGAGAAGCCCCGGATGCAGCCCCAGCCTGCGCCACAGCGTCCTGACACCCATGACGCTACCGGCAGGGTCCGACAACGGGCCGTCGGTGCCCGGCACGACACCGGCGAACAGCCGGGTGCCTCCCTCCACGGCCTCTCCGATCGCGTCGTCGTCACGCTCGGTGAGGAGCGAGAAGTCGAAGGAGATCGCGTCCGCGCCCGCCCGGCGCAGCAGGGCGAACGGGACGTCCGGTGCGCACGAGTGGACCACGACGGGCCCGTCGACGTGAACCCCGACGACGTCCCGGAGCGTGGCCTCCACGACCTGCCGGTCGACGGCCCGGTGCGTGCGGTATCCGCTCGCGCTCTTCACCTGGCCGCGCAGGACGGCGATCAGCGAGGGCTCGTCGAGCTGCAGGACGAGTTGGGCACCGGGGACGCGTCGCCGTACCTCTTCGAGGTGGAGGCGCAGCCCCTCGGCGAGCGATCCGGCGAGGTCCCGGCAGGCGCCGGCGTCCGACAGCATCACCTCGCCGTTGCGCAGTTCCAGAGCGGCGGCCAGCGTCCACGGCCCGACCACCTGCACCTTGAGCGGCCCTTCGTAGCCCTGGGTGAACTCCTCCAGGGCGTCGAGGTCCTCGCCGAGCCAGGAGCGGGCCCTCTTGGTGTCCCGCCCCGGCCGGTCCCCCACCCGCCATCCGCTGGGCTCCACGCGCGCGTACAGCTCGACGAGCATCCCCGCGGTCCGCCCGATCATGTCGGCCCCGGGCCCGCGGGCGGGCAGCTCGGGAAGAAACGGGAAGTCCTCGAAGGACCCGGTGGCGGTCTTCGCGGCCTCCCGCGCGTCGCCACCGGGCAGGGAGCCGACCCCGGTGGCGGCCCCGAACCTGAACCTGCTGTCTTCGCTCACCCCGGAAGCCTACGGAACTCTACGAGGGTGGTCTCAACGACCGCCCCACATGGCGTTCCAGGACGTCGAGCAGCCGCTCGGGGTCGGCGACCTCCAGGTTGTTGCCGAAGCGGCCGCGCTCCCAGGCGATGTCGCTGCGGCCGTGGTAGCTGCCGCTCGCGATGAACTCGCCGTCGGCGTCGAGCAGGGCGACCGTCAGGCTGCCGTGGCAGCGGCAGATGTCGTTCATGAAGTCGCCGCCGGTGGTGAGGGTGCGGAGTTCCGCGAGGTCGTCCGGGTCGAAGACGTCGCCCAGGAGGGGGCGTCCCGCGAGCGGGCCGCCGTCCTCCCCGCCCTGGAGGATCACCGCTGCCTCGGTGCGGCTCCAGACCTCGTCAAGCCAGCGGCGGATCTCCTCACCGCCCGTCGCGGCGTCCATCCACTCCAGGGTCACCGTCCCGGTCGCACCGTCAGGTCGTTGACCTCGGCGTCGCGCGGCAGGTCGAGGGCCATCAGGATCGTCGTCGCGACGGACTCGGGGTCGATCCACTTCGAGGCGTCGTACTCCTTGCCCTCCTGCTGGTGGACCTTGGCCTGCATGGGGCTCGCTGTGCGGCCGGGGTAGACCGAGGTGACACGGACGCCGTTCGGGTGCTCCTCGTGGCGCAGGGAGTCGGCGAGGGCCTTCAGGCCGTGCTTGGAGGCGGCGTACGCGGACCAGTCGGCGTGGGCGTTCAGACCGGCGCCCGAGTTCACGAACAGCACGTGGCCCTGGACGAGCCGGAGTTGGGGCAGGAAGTGGCGGGTCAGCTCGGCGGGGGCGATCAGGTTGACGTTGAGCTGGTGGCGCCAGGCCTTGGGGGTCAGCTCGCCGACCGGGCCGAGGTCGACCACGCCCGCGATGTGCATCAGGGAGTCGACGCGGTCGGGCAGGGACTGGTGGGAGAACGCCCAGGAGAGCTTGTCCGGGTCCGCCAGATCGCCCACCAGGGTCCTCGACCCCGGGAACTCGGCGGCCAGTTCCTTCGCGCGGCCCACGTCGCGCGCGTGCAGCACGAGTTCGTCCCCGCGCGCGTGCAGACGGCGGGCGACGGCCGCGCCGATGCCGGAGCCTGCCCCGGTGATCAGATGTGTAGCCATGCCCGCCATGCTCGCATCAGCGGGTGCCCTGGCTCTCCTCAAGGTAGGCCAGCGCACCCACGGGCTCCTCGGCGAAGAACACCAGATCGGTGAGCGGCCGCGGCAGGAAGCCCTCGTCCTCCATGCGCCGGAACTGCTCCTTGAGCCCGTCGTAGAAGCCCTCGGTGTTCAGCAGCACCACCGGCATGTCGGTGTGGCCGTGCTTCTTCAGCTCCAGGATCTCGGTCGCCTCGTCGAGCGTCCCGGTGCCACCCACCATGATCACGACGGCGTCGGCCTTCTCCAGGAGCAGCGCCTTGCGTTCGGCGAGGTCGCGGGCGATCACCATCTCGTCGGCGCCCGGCCGGGCCTTGGCGGCCAGGAAGTCGACCGACACGCCCACCAGCCGTCCGCCCGCCTCCTGTACACCGTCGGCGACGACCTTCATCAGACCGACGTCGGAGCCGCCCCACACCAGGGTGTGGCCGCCCTTGCCGAGGAGTTCGGCGAACTCCCGCGCGGGAGTCGTGTAGCGGATGTCGAGGTCGGCGGCCGAGAGGAAGACGCAGATGTTCATGCGATCACCGTACGCGGGAAGAACCCGGGCCCCGCGCGTGCTGTCCCGGTATGGCTGATGGACACACGATCACGATCGAGCGGACCGACGACCACGTGCGCGTGCTGCACGGCGACCAGCTCCTGGCGGAGAGCGACCGGCCCCTGGTGCTGCGCGAGACGGGCAGTCCCGTGCGCTACTACATCCCGCCGCAGGACGTACGCCTCGACCTGCTGACCCCGTCCGAGACCCACACGTACTGCCCGTTCAAGGGCACGGCGTCGTACTGGTCCGTGCCGGACGCGGCGGACCTGGTGTGGTTCTACCCCGACCCGAAGCCGGACGTGGCCGAGATAAAGGACCACCTCTGCTTCTACGAAGTAGAAGTCGACTGACGAAGCAGAAGTGAACCGACCTCGGAACGCTGACGCCGGACCGCTGACGCCGGACCCCTGACGTCAGACAGCCGCCGTCGCGCGCGTGGTCGTCGCGATCGTCGCCGAGCCGACCACGCGTGTGCCGTCGTAGAGGACGACGGCCTGGCCGGGGGCCACGCCGCGGACCGGCTCGGTGAAGGTGACCCGGAGGGTGCCGTCGACCGGTTCGGCGGTCACCTCGGTCTCGCCGCCGTGGGCGCGCAGCTGGGCCGTGTAGGTGCCGGGGCCCGTCGGGGCGGCGCCGCACCAGCGGGGCTTGATCGCCGTCAGGGCGGTGACGTCCAGGGCGTCCACTGGGCCGACCGTCACCGTGTTGTTCACCGGGGAGATGTCCAGGACGTAGCGCGGCTTGCCGTCGGCGGCCGGGGTGCCGATGCGCAGCCCCTTGCGCTGGCCGATGGTGAAGCCGAACGCGCCCTCGTGGGTGCCGATCTTCGAGCCGGACTCGTCGACGATGTCGCCCTCCGCCTTGCCCAGCCGGTCGGCGAGGAAGCCCTGGGTGTCGCCGTCGGCGATGAAGCAGATGTCGTGCGAGTCCGGCTTCTTGGCGACGGCGAGGCCGCGGCGCTCCGCCTCCGCGCGGATCTCGTCCTTCGTGGTGAGGGTGTCGCCGAGGGGGAACATCGCGTGGGCGAGCTGGCGGTCGTCGAGGACGCCGAGGACGTACGACTGGTCCTTGGCCATGTCGGAGGCGCGGTGCAGTTCGCGCGTGCCGTCCTCGTTCACGGTCACCTGCGCGTAGTGGCCGGTGCAGACCGCGTCGAAGCCGAGCGCGAGGGCCTTGTCGAGCAGGGCCGCGAACTTGATCTTCTCGTTGCAGCGCAGGCACGGGTTGGGGGTGCGGCCGGCCTCGTACTCGGCGATGAAGTCCTCGACGACGTCCTCGCGGAAGCGCTCGGCGAGGTCCCACACGTAGAACGGGATGCCGATGATGTCCGCGGCGCGGCGGGCGTCGCGCGAGTCCTCGATGGTGCAACAGCCTCGCGCGCCCGTGCGGAACGATTGCGGGTTCGCGGACAGGGCGAGGTGCACGCCCGTCACGTCGTGGCCGGCTTCCGCCGCGCGGGCGGCGGCGACGGCTGAGTCCACGCCGCCGGACATGGCGGCCAGTACCCGGAGGGAACGGGAGCGGGGGCGGGGGCGCTGCGAGGTGTCAGTCATAACCCCTTCAGGGTACGGGGCGGCGGGAACCGGAACCCGCGAGTATCCGTTGAAGATCGTATGGGGGCGAAGACGGGAAAGCAGAAGAGCAGCCGGGGAGGGGACTCCGACCGGCGCATCGGGCGCCGGTCACTGCTCATCGGCGGGGCCGCGGCCGCGCTGGGCACCGCGGCGCTGGCGCGCGACGAGCTGGCGCACCTGTGGTGGCGGCTGCCCGGCGTGCAGAAGCCGCGGGTGGCGGGCGCGGTCGACTTCCGGGGTGCCCGGTGGGTGGCGGCGTCGTCGGCGAACTGGCGGCGGGCCGACCGGCCCGACGACTACGACATAGACCGCGTGGTCATCCATGTCACCCAGGGCAGCCTGAAGAGCGCGGTGAAGGTGTTCAAGGACCCGGCGCACGGGGCGGCGGCGCACTACATCGTGGGCAAGGACGGCCACATCACACAGATGATCCGCGAACTGGACGTGGCGTTCCACGCGGGCAACCGTGAGTACAACGAGCGGAGCGTCGGCATAGAGCACGAGGGTTTCGTGGACCGGCCCAAGGACTTCACCGACGCCATGTACACGGCCTCGGCGCGGCTGACCGCCGGGATCTGCGGGCGGTACGGCATCCCCGTGGACCGTAAGCACATCATCGGGCACGTGGAGGTGCCGGGTACGGACCACACGGACCCCGGCCCGCACTGGGACTGGGACCGGTACATACGGCTCGTACGGCAGGCGCGTACGGCGAAGGCGTGACCCGCCGGTTCGTACGGCTGCCGTGCCCGCCGGGGACAGGTCCTAGGTGAGCCCCGCCGTGCGGGCGCGTTCCACCGCCGGGCCGATCGCCCTGGCCACCGCCTCGACGTCCGCCTCCGTGGAGGTGTGGCCGAAGGAGAAGCGGAGGGTGCCGCGGGCCAGGTCGGGGTCGGTGCCGGTGGCGAGCAGGACGTGGCTGGGCTGGGCCACGCCCGCGGTGCAGGCGGAGCCCGTGGAGCACTCGATGCCCTGCGCGTCCAGCAGCAGCAGGAGCGAGTCGCCCTCGCAGCCGGGGAACGTGAAGTGCGCGTTGGCCGGGAGGCGGCCGCCGGGAGCGGGGTCGCCGCCGAGGATCGCGTCGGGCACGGCCTTGCGGACCGCCGTGATCAGGTCGTCCCGCAGCGCGCCGATCTCCCGGGCGAACCACTCGCGCTGCTCGGCGGCGAGCCGCCCGGCGACGGCGAAAGATGCGATCGCGGGCGCGTCGAGGGTGCCGGAGCGCACATGCCGCTCCTGGCCGCCGCCGTGCAGTACGGGTACGGGGCTGTACTCGCGGCCCAGGAGCAGCGCGCCGATCCCGTACGGACCGCCGATCTTGTGGCCGGACACCGTCATCGCGGCGAGGCCGGAGGCGCCGAAGTCGACGGGGACCTGGCCGAAGGCCTGGACGGCGTCGGCGTGCAGCGGGACGCCGAACTCGGCGGCCGCCTCGGCCAGTTCGCGGACCGGCATGACCGTGCCGATCTCGTTGTTCGCCCACATGACGGTGGCGAGGGCCACGTCGTCGGGGTTGCGGGCGATGGCCTCGCGCAGGGCGTCCGGGTGGACCCTGCCGTACGCGTCGACCGGGAGGTACTCGATCGTGGCGCCCTCGTGCTCGCCGAGCCAGTGCACGGAGTCGAGGACGGCGTGGTGCTCGACAGGGCTCGCGAGGACGCGGGTGCGGGCCGGGTCGGCGTCGCGGCGGGCCCAGTACAGGCCCTTCACCGCGAGGTTGTCGGCCTCGGTGCCGCCGGCGGTGAAGACCACCTCGCTGGGGCGCGCGGCGAGGGCGTCCGCCAGGGTTTCCCGGGACTCCTCGACCGTGCGGCGAGCGCGGCGGCCGGACGCGTGCAGCGAGGAGGCGTTGCCCGTGACTCCCAGTTGGGCGGTCAGTGCCTCTGCCGCCTCGGGGAGCATGGGCGTGGTCGCGGCGTGGTCGAGGTAAGCCATGATGGGCCCGATTCTACGGGCCCGCTGTCCACTGCCTCGGCCCCCCACGGGTGTGCGTCGGCCTCGTCCGCAACCGGGGTTCGTCGTGCGCCTGGCCCGCGCCGGGGCCGGACCGTTGCGCGACGCACCGGCAACCCGTTCCGCTCTGCCGGAAGGACTGCCCACAGCAGGTGCCGCTAGAAGCTCCAGGACACCGTGTTGTCGAAGTGCATGACGCTGACCAGGACGATGAGGTCGGCGAAGCCCAGGGTGAGGCCGAGGAGGGCACGGCCGCGGCGGGCGGTGCCGCGCCAGAGGGCGACGCCGGCCAGGGCGATCGCGATGGGGCCGAGGAAGAGGTTGAGGACCAGGAGGCCGAGCAGGCCGAGGATGAAGGAGGCGACGGCCATGCCGTCGGCGTCCTTCGTGCCGGTCCGGCGCTCTGCGGTGGCGGTGGGGGTGGCGGTGAGTTCCATGATGTGTCGGCTCCCGACAGTCAGTTGGTCGAGGTGTGGCGACGGCGGGCGAGCCGCTCGCGCAGTGCGAAGACGGCCAGCCAGACGCCGATGACGGCGGCGGCGACCAGGGTGATGGAGAGCGGCGCATGGGCCACGGTGCCCATGACTACGCCCATCAGCAGAAGGGCGGCTACGAGGACCAGCATCGGATGCCTCTCGTTGAAGTCTCGGGTCCGGCCCCCGAATGTTTCGGGAACCTGACGTTTCAGTGAACGGTTGTAGTAACACTTGTTCACTGACTTATGAGTCTAGCGCGTCCTTCGGCTTTCCAATTACAGAGAACAGTTGTTAACTGCATGGCATGAGTCACACCCTCGGCATCCGACAGGCCCAGAAGCAGAAGACCCGACAGGCGCTCCTGGACGCCGCGTTGGAGCTGCTGGAGGAGCAGAGCCTCAGCAGCCTGGGCCTGCGCGAGGTCACCCGGGCGGTCGGGGTCGCGCCGACCGCCTTCTACCGGCACTTCCGCTCGACGGCCGATCTGGGCGTGGCGCTCGTCGAGGAGGCCCTCGGCAGTCTGCACCTGATGATCGGCGAGACGGTGTCCGCGGCCGACGACAGCAGTGAACGCATAGCGCGCGCGGTCGACCTGATCGACCGCCACGTCCGGACGTACCCCGCGCACGTCCGGTTCATCGCGCGGGAGCGGCACGGCGGCGTCCAGCCGGTGCGGACGGCGATCAGCGACCAACTGGCGCGGTTCGCCGAGGAGGTCAAGGTCGAGCTGGCCAAACACCCCGAGTCCGAGGGGTGGAGCGACAGCGATCTGCTGATGCTCTCCGGCCTGTACGTCGACCAGATGCTGATGACGGCCTCGCTGTTCCTGGAGGCGCTGGAGGGCCCGGAGGAGGAGCGGGACCGGGTGGCCCGCGTGGCGAGCCGCCAGATGCTGCTGATCAGCACCGGCCGCCGGCACTGGCTGGGATAGCCCGGACACAGCGGAACGGCGCGCCCGTTCACCGAGCGCGCCGCCCACGTACCGCCGGGTTCAGGACCCGAGTCAGCCCTGCACCTGCTGCCCCTGACCCTGCTGTCCCTGACTTTGCTGTCCCTGACTTTGCTGCCCGCCCGGGCCGCCGCCGCAGCCGCCACCCTGGCCACCTCCGCCGGGGCCGCCGCTGGGCCTGCCCGACGGCATACCCGAGGGCGCTCCCGACGGGGCCTTGCCGCCGGCCGCGCCCGAGGGTGCCCCGGACGGCATCCCCGAGGGAGCGCCACTGGGCCGACCGGACGCACCGCCACTCGGCATGCCGGAGGGCGCCTGGCAGTTCTGCGCGCCGGAGTTGCCGCTGTTCGAGGACGACGAGTCGCCCGAGCCGCACGCCGCCAGCAGGGGCGTCAGGGCGAGCAGGGCGACGACGGGGACGAGTCGTGCGCGACGCTTCATGTGGGTAACTCCCAGTCAAGTCACGGGAACCGGTGGTTCAGTCGGGGGCCAGAGGACCAGATCCACGTAGGGGCCCGCTGTGCCGTTCCTGTGGCTTGCTGTGGATCAACGGGCCGCGCCCGAGGGCGATTCGTCCGCATAGCGGGCAGCGATGGCGGCGGCTCCCCCGGCCAGTTCCGCGCGCACCTCGGGAGGCGAGATCACCTCCAGCCCGTCGACGAAGACCAGCAGGGAGCGGGCCTCGCGGACGTCGCCGTAGGACAGCCGGGCGGTCACCCACTCGCTCTCGCCGTCGTCCTCGGGCGGTTCCCCGAGGGCGGAAGCGGTGAGCCGCAGGAACAGGTCGAGACGGGAGCGCTGTACCCGAACCGTGACATCGATTCCGCCCGGCCGCTGCTCCACCTGGCGCCTCAGCACCTCCCAGGCGTCGGCGAGTTCGACCCCCGGGCGCCGCTCCACGGGGTCGGGGAGGAGGGTCGCCGAGCGGACCCGGTCGGCGCGGAAGAGCTGCGGGGTGGCGCGCCGGTCGGCGACGAGGTACCAGACGCCCGCCTTGGAGACGAGCCCGTACGGGTCGACGGTGTAGGTGCTCGGCGCCTTCCGGCCGCTGTGCCGGTAGCGCAGCCGCACGCGACGGTCGGCGAACACCGCGTCCTGGAGCGCCTCCAGGTCGACGGCGGGCTGCGGTCCGCCCTTCCAGCGGGTCGCGTCGACGAGGACGCGACGGCTGGTGGCCTCCGCGGCCGGCCGGTGCGGGGCCGGCAGCGCGGCCATCACCTTGCGCAGCGCAGAGCCGAGCGCGGCGTCCAGGCCGAGGGCGGCGTGCGCGCCCTGTGCGGCCAGGATGAACAGGGCGCGGGACTCGTCGGCGGTCAGCCCCGTGACGTCCGTACGGAATCCGGCGAGCAGCTCGATGCCGCCGTGCCGCCCGCGCTCGGCGTACACCGGGACCCCTGCGGCCGACAGTGCCTCGATGTCGCGGTAGATGGTGCGCACCGACACCTCCAGGCGGCCGGCGAGTTCACGGGCCGGGACGCGGCCGCGGGTCTGCAGCAGCAGGAGGATCGAGAGCAGGCGGTCGGACTTCACGGCACCAGGATTCCGCCGCGCGGGGAGGCCGGGCAAATACGGTGCGTGCCGGCCTCCGAGGAGACCACCAGGGGTCAGCCGAGCCGCACCCGGGCGAGCTGGCGGGACTGTGCGACCAGTCGGTCCGCGCTGTCCCAGACCTCGGCGTCCTCCTCCAGGAAGCCGCCGGCGAGATTGCGGGTGGTGATGGACACGCGCAGCGGGCCCGGCGCCGGGCGCGAGCGCACGTGCACCGTCAGCTCGACGGTCGGCACCCAGCCGGAGATACCGATCTCGAAGGCGGTCGGCGGCAGCGCGTCCACCGCGAGGAGCAGCGAGAGCGGGTCCGGGTCGCGGCCGTCGGCGAGGCCGAACCAGGCGCGCATCTCGCCCTTGCCGGACGGCGCACCGAGGGCCCAGCCCAGGGTCGACGGGTCGAGCTTGAGCATCAGCCGGTCGGCGATGGCCGAGCTGCCGTCGACCGGAGCCGGGCCGTCCGCGGGCCCGAAGCACTGGTCCATGGGCGGGAACGCGGGGGGCTTCGCCGTCGTACGGACGTCGTCGGGCAGCGTGTCGAGGTCGCCGTAGGAGGCGAGCACGCGGATCCGCTCGACCTCGCGGCCCTGGTCGTCGTACTGGAACAGGGAGGCCTGGCCGGTCGACAGGGTGCGGCCGGTCCGTACGACGTCGGTGCGCACGACGGCCGGGCCCGGCTGGGACGCGGTCAGGTAGTGCGCGGAGATGGTGAACGGGTCGGCGTGCGGCAGCGCGTCCGAGAGGGCGCGGCCCAGGACGGCGAGCAGATATCCGCCGTTCACAGCGCTGATGATCGTCCACCCGGCGGAGAGGTCGATGTCGTAGACGCCCGGCTCGCGGCGGGTGAGCGCGGTGTCGCGGTCGAACTCGCTGTCGCCGATCGTGGCCCGTGCGACCTGTACGGAAGCTGCTTCTGGCATGAGTGAACGGTACAACAGGTAATTACTAAGCGGTAGCTTTTCCATGGATTCGGGTCGGCCCGGCAAGGTGAGACCCGGGCAATTTCTTGGTAAGTGTCCGTACTCGTCCGTCAACCGATGTCATCGAATCGCCCTCTGTAGGGGCATGAGCCTCACCGGGACCGCGTTCCTGTACACGCTGATCGTGCTGTCCGTCGTCGCCGTCGTGCTCCCCCTCGCGCTGTGGTCGCGGATCGGGGGGCCGAAACCACTGCGCGCCCTCGCCCGGGTGCTGATGGTGCTGTTCGCCCAGGGCACGGCCGTCGCCCTCGTCTTCGTGCTGGTCAACAACGAGAACAACCTGTACGACAACTGGGCCGACCTGCTGGGCACCGGCAATCACGTGCAGCAGGCCGCGGATCTGGGCGCCGACGGCACCGGCGGCATCGCGCTGAAACGGTTGCCCAGGGTCCGTCAGCAGTTCGACGCGACCCACCTCGACGGCGTACGCGTCACCCAGCTCAAGGGCCGGGTGTCGGGCGTGAACGCCGAGGTCTACGTCTCACTGCCGCCCCAGTACGACGAACCCGCCTACCGCCACCACAAGTTCCCGGTCGTCGAGCTGCTGCCGGGCTACCCGGGCTCGGCGAAGGCGTGGTTCGGGTCGCTGAGGGCGCACGAGCAGCTGCTGCCGCTGATGCGGGACGGGCAGGTCGCGCCGTTCATCCTGGTCGCGCCGCGGACCAACCTGCTGGCCGGGGTGGACACGGGCTGCGCGAACATCCCGGGCACGGTGAACGCCGACAGCTGGCTCAGCGTCGACGTGCCGAGGATGGTCATGGACAACTTCCGGGCCGAGCCTGCTCCCAAGGGCTGGTCGGTCGCCGGGTACTCGGCGGGCGCGCACTGTGCGGTGAAGCTCGCGGTGGCGCACCCGGACCGCTACCGGGCCGCGATCGGCCTGTCCGGTTACAACGACCCGATCGGCGAGCGGGCCTCGCTCGCCGCGCAGACCCCCGCCCTGCGCGCCGCGAACAACCCCTACCTGCTGCTCCGGGGGGCCGGCACGCCTCCCCGGATCGCGCTCTACATCTCCGGCCAGCCGCGCGACGGCTACGAGGCGGGTGTGGCCCTGGAGCAGATCGCGAAGGCGCCGACGACCGTGCACGTGGTGTACGTGCCGCGCAGCGCGGGCGGGCACACGATGGCGCTGTGGGAACCGCAGGTGGTACCGGCGTTCCGCTGGCTGACCGAGGAGACGGGCCAGGGCCGGGCCCGGGGCGCGACTACTCCTCGCGGACCGTCGAACGACGGTTCCAGGCACGCGGCGCTCGCCAGTGGAACCGCATCGCGAGCAGGCGCAGCACGAAGGCCGTGAGGGCGGCGAGGCCGCTGGTGAACGGGGTCAGCACGTCGTAGCGGATGCACAGCACCACCATCGTGGCGCCCACTATCGCGGGCACCGCGTACAGGTCGCGGTCCCAGCGCAGCAGCGACGGCACCTCGCCCGCGATCACGTCGCGCAGCACACCGCCGCCGACGGCGGTGGCGAGGCCGAGGGTGGCCGAGGAGGTGAGGCTCAGCCCGTACTCGTACGCCTTCATCGTGCCCGAGACGCAGAAGAGCCCGAGGCCGGCCGCGTCGAAGACGTTGACGCCGACCTGGATGCGCTCCACCTGGGGGTGCAGGAAGAAGACGAGCAGGGCGGCGAGCAGCGGGGTGAGGAAGTACCCCTGATCCGTGAACGCGGTCGGCGGTACGGCGCCGATGATCAGGTCACGGAACAGCCCTCCGCCCAGCGCGGTCACCTCGGCGAGTACGGCGATGCCGAAGACGTCGAAGTTCTTGCGGACGGCCAGCAGCGCGCCGGAGATCGCGAAGACGAAGATCCCGACCAGGTCGAGCGTGTGCTGGACGGAGGGACTGAACAGTTGCTGAAGCACCCGAACATTCTCACCCGCCACCGGGCGTGAACCTTACAAAGCCAGGTCCGGAGGGCGGGATTGCCTGGAGTGGCCGGACAAGAGCGGGACGGCCGGGCTTAGACGACGGGCTTCCCGGTGGTGAAGAGCCAGGTCTGGAACAGGTCGTCGAGCTTCTGTCCGCTGATCTTCTCGGCGAGCTCGATGAAGTCGGCCGTGTTGGCGTTGCCGTACTTGTGGATCTTCGTCCAGGCGGGCAGCAGCTTGAAGAAGGCGGTGTCGCCGATGCGTTCGCGCAGCATCTGGAGCGTCATCGCGCCGCGCTGGTAGACCGCCGAGGCGAACATCGTGTCGCGCTGCGGGTCGCCGACGACGATCTGCCAGAAGGCGGCGTCGGCGGGGCGCGAGTTGTACCCGGCGAGGAACGAGTCGTGCGCCGAGCGGACGCCCTTGTGCTCGGACCACAGCCACTGGGCGTAGGTCGCGAAGCCCTCGTTGAGCCAGATGTCCTTCCAGCGGTCCACCGAGACGGAGTCGCCGAACCACTGGTGGGCCAGCTCGTGCACGATGGTCTGCTCGGAACGCACCGCCGAGTAGGCGGGCTTCGACTGGACCTCCAGGGAGAACCCGGCCTCCGGCATGTCGTCGACGATCGCGCCGGTCTCCTCGAACGGGTACGGGCCGAAGACCTGCGACCAGTAGTCGGTGGCCTCGGCGGTGACGGCGTACACGTCGACGGTGTTGCTGTTCGCGAGCACCGGGTCGATGGCGACGTAGATGGGTGTGCCGCCGGGTGTCTTCCCGGTCTTCACGTCGAACTTGCCGATGGTCGCGGTCGCGAGATACGTCGCCATGGGCCGGCTCTCGCGCCAGTGGCTGACCGTCTCGGAGCCCTTGTCGTACGTCGAGATCAGCCGGCCGTTGGAGACGCCGGTCAGGCCCTTGGGGGTCTTGATGCGGATGTCGTAGGTGGCCTTGTCGGAGGGGTGGTCGCTGGACGGGAACCACGTGGAGGCGGCGTTGGGCTCGCACGCCACGAAGACGCCGTCGGCGGTCTTCATCCACCCGTAGTTGGAGCCGAACACGATGGGGCCGCCGAGCGGTTCGGGAACGCCGCCGTACGTCACGGTCACCGTGAAGGTGCGGCCCTTGTGCAGGACACCGCGGGGGGTGATGTGGATCTCGTCGCCCTCGCGCGTGAAGTCGGCGCGTCTGCCGTTCACTTCGATGCGCGTGACGTCCAGCTTCTGGAGGTCGAGATCGAACGAGGTGAGGCTCTGGGTGGCGTGGGCCGTGATCGTCGTACGGCCGTCGAGGCGGTCGGTGTCGGGGTTGTACGCCACGTCGAGGTCGTAGTGACGGGCGTCGAAGCCGCCGTTGCCGAGCTGCGGGAAGTAGGTGTCACCGATGCCGTCGGCGCCGGGTGACGGGGCGGACGATGCCGCGATGACGAGGAAGGAGGCCGCCGCGGTCGCGAGGGCTCCTAAACGTGCCGAACGGGAGAGTGCCATGAGCGTCCCTTCGAGCGTGTTCCGATCAGACGGACACGCGAGACTCTGCACTCTCCCGTTCGAACATGGACATGACTTTGCCCAATCGTCATGGCCTACTTGTCAGTTGACTCCTGACGGTCGGCTTCCGCTTCCGCCTCGGCCTCCGCTTCGGCGGGCTCGGCGGCCGCAGGGGCCTCCGGAGTCTCCTCCGCGACGGCTGCCTCAGGAGTCTCGGAGGCCTCGGTTGCCTCAGTGGTCTCCGCAGACTCGGTGACCTCGGGGGCCTCGGTGACCTCAGCGGTCTTGGTGACCTCAGCCGTCTCGTCAGCCTCGACGATCTCCGCCAGGGCCGCCGAGGTGGCCGCGGACTCCGCCAGCGCGGCGTCCGGCACCAGCTCCACCGCCTCCTTCGCCACGGACAGCAGCACCGTGTCCTGCGGTGCCTGGTCGGCGAAGTTCTCCGGGTGGTGGCAGGCGACCTGCTGGCCGGGCTTCAGCTCCAGGAGCGGCGGCTCGGTCGTCTTGCAGATCTGCGTGGCCTTCCAGCACCGGGTGTGGAAGCGGCAGCCGCTCGGCGGCGCGATCGGCGAGGGCACGTCACCCTTGAGCAGGATGCGCTCGCTCTTGGCGCCCCGCCGTGCCGGGTCCGGGATCGGCACGGCCGACATGAGCGCCTTGGTGTACGGGTGCATCGGCGCCTTGTACAGCGACTCGCGGTCCGCCAGCTCGACGATCTTGCCGAGGTACATCACCGCGATCCGGTCCGAGACGTGCCGGACGACCGACAGGTCGTGCGCGATGATCACGTACGTGAGGCCGAGCTCCTCCTGGAGGTCGTCCATCAGGTTCACGACCTGCGCCTGGATCGACACGTCTAGCGCGGAGACCGGCTCGTCCGCCACCACCAGCTTCGGCCTGAGCGCGAGCGCGCGGGCGATGCCGATGCGCTGGCGCTGGCCGCCGGAGAACTCGTGCGGATAGCGGTTGTAGTGCTCGGGGTTGAGGCCCACGACCGACAGCAGCCGCTGCACTTCCTTCTTGACGCCGCCCTCGGGCGTGACGCCCTGGAGCTTGAAGGGAGCGCTGACGATCGTGCCGATGGTGTGGCGCGGGTTCAGCGACGAGTACGGGTCCTGGAAGATCATCTGGACGTCACGGCGCATCGGGCGCATGCCGTTCACACCGAGGTGCGTGATGTCCTTGCCCTGGAACTCGACCTTGCCGGCGGTCGGTTCGAGCAGCCGCGTGATCAGCCGGCCCATCGTCGACTTGCCGCAGCCCGACTCGCCCACGACGCCCAGGGTCTCGCCGGCCCGCACCTCGAAGTCGAGGCCGTCGACGGCTCGCACGGCGCCGACCTGGCGCTGCATGAGCCCCTTGCGGATGGGGAAGTACTTCTGCAGCCCGGTCACCTTGAGCAGGACCTCGCCGGGAGCGGCGTCCTTGGTGAGGGTCGCCACCGGGGCCGCGTCCTGGGCCGCGCCGTCGCTCTGTGCAGGGATGCTCACTGCCTTGTCCTCTGCGTTGTCACTCACAGCTTGGGCGCAATCTCTTCGATCCAGATACGCTCCCGCTGCTCCTGCGTCATGTGGCAGGCGGCCCAGTGCTTGCTGCCGACCTCGGTCAGCTCGGGGCGGACCGTGCGGGTGACGTTGTCCTTGGGGACGTCCGCGTACGGGCAGCGCGGGTTGAAGGCGCAGCCCGACGGGATGTTGATCAGGGAGGGCGGGGAGCCCTTGACCGGGATCAGGCGTTCCTGCTGGTCGCGGTCGAGGCGGGGCATCGAACCGAGCAGACCCCAGGTGTAGGGGTGGCGGGGCTCGTAGAACACCTTCTCGGCCGGGCCGCGCTCGATGCAGCGGCCGCCGTACATCACCAGGATGTCGTCGGAGAGCTCGGCGACGACGCCCAGGTCGTGGGTGATGACGATGACCGCGGAGCCGAACTCCTTCTGCAGGTCCCGGATGAGGTCGAGGATCTGCGCCTGGACGGTGACGTCGAGGGCGGTCGTCGGCTCGTCCGCGATGAGCAGTTCGGGGTTGTTCACCAGCGACATCGCGATCATCGCGCGCTGGCGCATACCGCCGGAGAACTCGTGCGGGTAGCTGTCGACGCGCTTGTCCGGCTGCGGGATGCCGACGCGGTCGAGCATCTCCACGGCGCGGCGCTTCGCGGTCTTCTTGTCGACGTCGTTGTGGATGCGGTACGCCTCCACGATCTGCTGGCCGATCGTGTAGTACGGGTGCAGCGCCGACAGCGGGTCCTGGAAGATCATCGCCATCTCACGGCCACGCAGCTTGCGTACGTGGTCGGGGTCGGCGGAGAGCAGTTCCGTGCCGTTCAGCCAGATCTCGCCGGAGAGCTGCGCCTTGCGCTTGCCGTACTGGCCGGCCGTGTGCAGGCCCATGATGCCGAGCGAGGTGACCGACTTGCCGGAGCCGGACTCGCCCACGATGCCGAGGGTCTTGCCCTTCTCCAGCTGGAAGCTCAGCCCGTCGACGGACTTGACCAGGCCGTCGTCGGTCGGGAAGTGCACCTTGAGGTCGCGTACTTCGAGGAAGGCGGAGGGGGCGGGCGAGTCCTTGACGGGCTCGGCCACCGCTCCGCTCTTGCTGAGTTCGGTCATGCGAGCCTCACTCGGGGGTCGATCGCGGCGTACAGGAAGTCCACCACAAGGTTGGCAACGATCACCGCGAGCGACGTGATCAGTGTGACGCCCAGGATGACGGGCAGGTCCTGGGTGCGGATCGCCTGGAGCACCGCCTGGCCGAGGCCGGGGAGGCTGAAGGTGGTCTCGGTGAGGATCGCGCCGCCGATGAGGGCGCCGAGGTCCATGCCGAGCATGGTGAGGATCGGCGTCATCGTGGAGCGCATGGCGTGCTTGCCGATGACGACGGGCTCGCGCAGGCCCTTGGCACGGGCGGTGCGGATGTAGTCCTCGCCCATGATCTCCAGCATGGTGGCGCGGGTGATCCGCGCGTACATCGCCGCGTAGAGGAAGGCGAGGGTGACCCAGGGCAGGATCATGCCGCCGAGATACCCGCCGATGCCGTCACTGAGCGGGACGTACTGGCCGTCGAACCACTTGAGTCCGAAGATGAAGACCGCCGAGGCCAGCAGACCGGTGAAGTAGATGGGGAGCGAGACGCCCGAGAGCGCGACGAACATCGCACCGCGGTCCCACAGGGTGCCCCGCTTGAGCGCGGAGAGCACACCGGCCGCGACACCGAAGAGCAGCCACAGCACGGCGGCACCGAGCGCCAGCCCCAGGGTCACCGGGAAGCGGTCCGTGATCTGCGGCCAGACGGCCTGCTCGGTACGGAAGGAGTAGCCGAAGCAAGGCGCCGAGCACTGCGTGACGTCGCCGCCACCCGAGTACGTACGTCCGACGAAGAGTCCCTTGAAGAACTCCCAGACCTGGACGAAGATCGGGTCGTCCAGCTGGAGCTTCTGCCGTACGCCCTCGATCGCCGCGGGGTCGGCCTGCTTGCCGACGAACATCGTCGCCGGGTCGACGCCCGCCCACTTGGGGACGAGGAAGAAGATGCCGAAGACCACCAGAATGATGACCACCAGCAACACTACTGCGGCGAAGAGTCGCCTGATGAGGTAAGCGAGCACTGCTCTCGGCCCGACGGCGGGACCGTGGGCCACCGGAGGTCTTCCGGTGGCCCACGGTTCACACCGCTCCGGCCTTCACCTGCCTTTCGTGCCTTATGGCGGGTGCGCCGGTCGGAATTACTTCACGCCCAGGCTGATGAAGTCGTACTGACCGCTGTAGTTGTCGGTCGTGTAGACGTTGGTCAGCCGGTTCGAGCGCCAGTTGATGAACTTCTCGAAGACGAAGGGCAGGTAGTAACCGCCCTCCATGACCTTGTGGTTGATCTCCGTGGACAGCTGGACCTTCTTGGCGGCGTCCAGTTCCTTCGCGTAGCTGTCGAACAGACCGTCGATGGTCTTGTCCTTGATCATCGCGAAGTTGTTGTTACCGCTGTCCAGGATGTACTTGCTGTCCCACAGCGGGAGACCGTAGCCCTGGATGGTGGGGAAGTCCGGACCCCAGCCCATGATGATGATGCCGTAGCCCTTCTTCTTCACGTTCGAAGGGCTGCCGATGATGCCGGCGGTCTGCGCACCGTCGTACTGGTCGATGTCGACGGTGATGCCGACCTTCTTCAGCGACGCCTGGAGCGACTCGGCCGTGGCGACCTCGACCGGCTTGTTGTTGCGGACCGCGATCGTGGTCTTGAAGCCGGACGGCTTGCCGCAGGCCTTCAGCTCTTCCTTGGCCTTGGCGACGTTCGCGGCACCGTCGTTCTGGGTGGCACCGTACGGGTCGTACTTCTGGCCCTCGGCGCCCGGGACGGACGGCGGGAGCATGTTGGTGCCGATGTCACCACCGGCGACCGGGCCACCGCGAGCGGTCTGCAGCGACTTGTGGTCGGCACCGTAGATGACGGCCTTGCGGCAGTGCTCGTTGTCGAACGGGGCGACCGTCTGCGGGAAGACCGCGTAACGGACGTAGCCGGAGACCGGGTTGTCCAGGTTGCCCTTGTGCTGCTTCAGGGCGGTGGTGCGGCCCTGCGGGGAGAGGCCGGTCTGCGTCATGTCCAGGTCGTAGTCGCCCTTGATCAGGCGCGAGTCCAGGTCATTGGCGTTGGTGAAGAAGTTGACCGTGACCTTGTCCGGGAGCGCCTTGCGCACCGGGTCCGAGGCCTGCTTCCACTCGGTGTTGCGGACGAGCGTCAGCGACTTGTTCGGCGTGTACGACTCGAACTTGTACGGGCCGGAGGAGAACGGGTGCAGGCCGTACTTGGACTTGGTGTCCTTGTCCTGGCGCACCGGCGACGACGAGGTCATCGCGAGGATTTCCTCGAAGTCCGAGTTGGCCGCGGGCAGCTTGAAGACGATGGTCTTGTCGTCGGGCGTCTCGATCGCCTTCAGACCCAGCTTGTCCTTGGACTTGTCCTTGTAGGGACCCTTGTACTCGCCCTTGGGGTCGAGGATGTCCTTCGCGTAGACCGGTCCGCCGGACAGCACGTCCTGCGCCCACTGACGCTCGATGCCGTACTTGATGTCCTTGGAGGTGATCGGCTTGCCGTCCTCCCACGTCACACCCTCACGCAGGGTGTACGTGTAGGTCTTGCCGTCGTCGGAGACCTTGGCGGTGCTGGTGGCGAGGTCCGGCGTGACCTTGGTGCCGCCGGCGCCCGGGGCCGTGGCGCCGGTGACGAGCTGACGGCTGTAGTAGCGCATGAAGTTCCAGGCGAACCCGTAGTAGCCGCGCGTGGTGTCCCACGAGTCGGCGTCCTGGGCGCTGGCGAACTTCAGCGTGCCGCCCGTCTTGGTGGAGGCATTGGCGACCTTGTTGTTACCGGCGTTGAAGCCGGCCGCGCCGCCCTTCTTGCCGTCACTGTTGTCGTCGCCGCCGCCGCACGCCGCCGTGCTGAGCAGTGCTGCGACCACGGCAGCTGCGGCCACGGCCTGCTTGCGCCGCCCTGTGGTGCGTTGGGTAGTCACGATCTCGGATCCTCCGTGTGTGTAGCGGCCCGTGGATAGGTCACGGGCCCGGGGGTACGGCAGTTCAGCGAGAACCCTTCGGGTCGAGCGCGTCACGCACGCCGTCGCCGAAGAGGTTGAAGGAGAGGACGGTGATGAAGATCGCTACACCGGGGATCACCATGTACATGGGGTCCGAGTCGTAGTAGTCGATCGCCGCGGAGAGCATCTGTCCCCAGGACGCCGTGGGCGGCTTGACTCCCACGCCGAGGAAGCTGAGCGCCGCCTCGGTGAGGATGTTGGTCGGGATCATCATCGTCGTGTACACGATGATGGGCGCGATCAGGTTGGGCAGGAGCTCCTTGAACAGGATGTACATCCGCCCGGCCCCGAGGCTGCGGGCAGCCTCGACGTATTCGCGCTCCCGCATCGACAGCGTCTGGCCGCGCACCACACGGCCGACATAGGGCCAGCCGAAGAATCCGATCACCAGGATCATCACGAACAGGCGCACGCCCGTGCCGGTCAGGCCCAGCATCTCGTTCGGCATGACCGAGACCAGCGCGATGATGAACAGCAGTTGCGGGAAGGCCAGCAGGCCGTCCATGACCCGGCTGATGACCGAGTCGATCCAGCCGCCGAAGAAGCCGGCGAGGATGCCCAGGACGGTTCCGAGGGCGATCGCGACGAGGGCGGACAGGAAGCCGACCAGGAGCGAGATGCGGGAACCGTAGATGATGCGGGCGAAGATGTCGCGGCCGCTGACCGGTTCGACACCGAGGAGGTGGTCCCCGCTGATGCCGCCCAGGGACCCCGTGGGGGTCGAGAAGAGCGGGTCGATGAGGTCCTCGTGGTGCGTCTCGGGGTCCTGCCCGACCAGGTTCGTGATCACGGGCGCGAGGATCGCGATCAGGATGAGCACGAGCACGACGACACCGCCCGTGAGGGCGAGCTTGTCCCGCTTGAGGCGCTCCCAGGCGATCCGCCCGAGGGAGCGTCCTTGTACCGCCGCCTTGGCCTCGGCAGCGCTCGCGGCCGCCGCTTCCTCGGCCGCGCTCGGGGCCGCGTCCGTGGTCGGCTCGTGCAATGGTGCCGTCATCGTGGCAGGGACCCCTCTCAACCGGCGGTGGCCGGCCCACACTTGCCGCTGTAGCGGCGTGATCAGTCCGTCGTACACAGGGACGAAGCCCCTGGAGCGGGAGTCTTCAACGCCTCGGCGATCTGTTGGAAGACGTGAAGGTGAATGGATGCCTAAACGTGATGCTGTCTGCGGGGTTCCGTTATCCGGACGGCGGGTAACGCGGGTCGGACGGCGGATATTTGACCCCTTAAGGCGCGGCGAGGCACTTAACCGGCGCGCCTATGTCATTACGGACATCTCGCTCGAAGACTTCGAGGCCGCAGGTCAGCTCACTGTCGACGCTCGCAGGAAAGGGTGCGCCGGGTGACCCTGCGGGGCTCAGTAGGCCCGCGGGTACCCGTATCCGCCGGCTGCCGGCGCCTGGGCCTGCGCCGGAGCGGCGTGTGCCTCGCGGTCGTAGAAGGGCCTGGCGTTGGCTCTCAGCCACATCGCCACCGGGTCGGACTCGTCGGACATCGCGACGGTCGAGACCGGCAGCCCGTCCGGCACCGCGGAGATGGACTGCTGCATCATCGCCCGCACCGAGTCGACGGCTGGCGGCGAGGTGTCGTACACATCGAGGCCGATGGCCAGGTACGGCGCCCCGTGCGCGGGCTGCACCCAGGCGCGGCGCAGCGAGCGCACCGCGGAGGTGCGGTGCGCGTTCTGCGTGAGCAGGGCGTAGAACTGCGGGATCTCGATGCCCGGCTCGGAGAGTTGGAGCGGACCGGCGGGCTGGCGCTCCAGGCCCGCGGCGATCCGGCGCAGATCCAGCCACGGGATGCCGACGCCGCCGCCGGGAGCGTGCGGATTGAGCCAGAGGCCGAATTGGTCAGGGTAGAGGGTGCGGGCGACGTCGAGTCCGTCCACGACCTCGTACGACCTGTTCCAGCCGCTGGCGGAGAGTTCCTGGGCGGAGGTGACGCACGGCGCGTACCCGTACCCGCCGACCTCCATGTTCCCGTACTGCGCGTCCGGGGATCCGGCCTGGCCGTGCCAGAGCAGCATCCAGACCTGGCCGGACGACGGGGTCGCGAGCGCGCGAAGGAGCGCCTCGTAGGCGTCGTAACGCCCGGGCGTCACCTGGCGCAGCATGTGCTCGACCTGCCCGGCCGCAGCCGTGCCCGACGCGCTCACCTTCAACCGCCCCTTCGCTCCACCATCACGACATCACAGCCGATATCGCAACCGGCGTCATCACCGGCATCACGACGAACTCGTCAACATTTCGACCGAGCCATGAAACCAGCTTAAGCGGCGATCCTGACAGCGACTTGACGCACACCGCGGGAGGTGTCCGCGCCGTTTTCCCCGCGGCCCGTGCCCCTCCCGGTGGGCGGTCAGTACCCGTGCTGGTAGAAGGGCCGCACCCGCTCGCGCATCCAGTCGCCGACCGGGTCCTGAGCCACGTCCATGAACACCATGTTCACCGGGCGGCCCACCGGCACCCGGCCCAGCGCGCGGCCCAGCGCGTCCAGCAGGAGCGTGCGGTCGGCCTCCCAGGCGGACAGTTCGACGCCGATGAACATCACCGGGTCGGAGGTCTCGATGGCGGCCAGGCAGCGGCGGGCGCTCAGCACCAGGCCGGTGGCCGCGAACTCCGCCGAGGCCGCGGCCAGGAAGTCCACCGGGTCCTCCTGCCAGTCCGGCTCGAACAGCCGCACCCGGGCGCCGCTCGCGGTGCCGTCCAGCGGGGTCCGGCCGGCTCGGCACAGTTCGGCGACCGCGAGGGGCGGCAGCGGGATGCCGACCAGGCCGTCCGGGTTCACGGCGATGCCGACCTGCGGGGGCAGCCCGCGGGCGAACTCGACGGCGGGCGCGATCGTGTACGACATGTGGCCGCCGACGACCTGGCGGAACTGTTCCTCGGAGCTGAAGACGGGCACGTACGCCTGCCCTTCGATCTCCAGCGTCGGCAGGTCGAGCGGGCCCTGGTGCGGGCCGCCGCCGTTGGGCAGCGGGATCCAGAGGAAGCTGCGGCCGAGGACCTCGACGATGCGGCCGCCTGCGGAGGGCACCCCGAGGGCCGCGGCGAGCACCTCCTCCAACTCGTTTCCGGGCCAACCGCCGTGCGGATGGGGGTGCGCCTGTGCCGGGATGTCCATCTGCCTACCGCCTGCTCCGAACCACTGTTCCGGCTCGAAAGGTTAATGGGTTCATACGAAGCTCTCCGCTGCGAAACCTCCGCCCGACCGCTCAGCCGCCGAAGTCGATCCGCCGCAGCACGTCCGCCGCGTCCCGGTCGATGAGCACCGCCGAGCCGCAGCCCTCCGGGAGGTCGCCGTTCTCGACCGAGCGCAACAGCCGGGCGGCGGCGCCGCGATGACGGGCGAACGCGTACCGCGAGACACCTCGGCCGCGCTCGCGCTGGCCCTCCAGGGCGGTGTCCGGGGTGACGTCGAGCAGCAGGAGGTGCAGGGTGCCGCCGCGGCGGCGGGCCTCGCGGGCGAGCCAGCGGCGCACCCAGGCCTGCGTACCGCAGTCGTGCACCACGGCTGCGGTGCCGGCGCGCAGCACACGACGCAGACCCGCGTAGTGCGCGAGGCGGACGAGGGGGCGGTAGACCGCGTACGGCAGTCGGCGGGCGATCCGCTCGTCCCAGCGGTCGCGGGTGTCCTGCGAGTCGACGCGGGCGCCCGTGACGGCACGCCGCATCAGGGTCGACTTCCCGCTGCCGGGAAGCCCGGTGACGACGACGAGGTCGGCCGCGCCGAAGCTCAGGCCGTGCGGGCTGCGTCCGGCGCGCTCGCGCAGATCACGGACGACGGCTCCCGGCCGCGCACCGCACGCCTCCCGGGCCGGAGCGCCTGGCTGATCGGGCAACGCGACACCCGAGGTCGTCGCGTACGACGTCGTCCGATACGCCGAGGTCCGGTACGCCGAGGTCCTGTTCACCGTGATCGTCCTCCCCTTGGGTCTGGAGATCCCCATCCCCGTCGAGTGTAAAGAGAAGGTAATGCGCGGTGCCTCTGTTTTCCGTCCTCTTCCTGCAACAGCCCTGCTACAGGCGGCTGTGCGGGGTACCGCTGCCGTGCCGGGCGACCGCGTGCAATGATGTGCGCGCCAACTGCATACCGGCCGCTTGAATCCGCGCGGGAGAGTTCCGGGTACGTACGTCTGCCCGGACGCCGAAGGAGCAAGTCCCTCCCTTGAATCTCTCAGGCCCCGTTACCGCGCGGGCGAGGCACATCTGAAAAGCGGGCCGCTCTCCGGCGGCCCCACCCAAGGTGCAAGTCATGTCCACCGTTTCGCGGGGTCGTGATGAACCTCTCAGGTTCCGATGACAGATGGGGAGGAACGCCTCGCCGTCTTGCCTTGCCGTCATGCCTTGGGAGCCCCACCGATGAGCAGTAACGCACCCCGTCTGACCGCGCTCGATGCCCTGCATCGCTCGCTCGGCGCGACGATGACCGACTTCGCGGGCTGGGACATGCCCCTGCGGTACGGCTCCGAGCGCGACGAGCACCTCGCCGTCCGCACGAAGGCGGGCCTCTTCGACCTCTCCCACATGGGCGAGATCACCGTCACCGGCCCCGAGGCCGCAGCGCTCCTCAACCACGCGCTGGTCGGCAACATCGCCTCGGTCGGCGTCGGCCGCGCCCGCTACACGATGATCTGCCGGGCGGACGGCGGCATCCTGGACGACCTGATCGTGTACCGGCTCCAGGAGCACGAGTACATGGTGGTCGCCAACGCCTCCAACGCGCAGGTCGTGCTGGACGCCCTGGTGGAACGTGCCGCCGGCTTCGACGCCGAGGTCCGCGACGACCGTGACGCGTACGCCCTGATCGCCGTGCAGGGCCCCGAGTCCCCCGGCGTCCTGAAGTCCCTCACCGACGCCGACCTCGACGGCCTCAAGTACTACGCCGGTCTGCCGGGCACGGTCGCCGGCGTCCCCGCCCTCATCGCCCGCACCGGCTACACCGGCGAGGACGGCTTCGAGCTGTTCGTGAAGCCCGAGCACGCCGTCGAGCTGTGGCAGGCGCTGACCAAGGCCGGCGAGGGTGTCGGCCTCGTCCCCTGCGGCCTGTCCTGCCGCGACACGCTGCGCCTTGAGGCGGGCATGCCGCTGTACGGGCACGAGCTGACGACGGAGCTGACGCCGTTCGACGCCGGGCTCGGGCGGGTCGTGAAGTTCGAGAAGGAGGGCGACTTCGTGGGGCGTACGGCTCTGGAGGCCGCCGCCGAGCGCGCCGCCTCCGAGCCCCCGCGCGTTCTGGTCGGTCTGATCGCCGAGGGCCGCCGGGTCCCGCGCGCCGGGTACCAGGTCGTCGCCGACGGCCAGGTCATCGGCGAGGTCACCTCCGGCGCTCCCTCCCCCACCCTCGACAAGCCGATCGCGATGGCGTACGTCGACGCCGCGCACGCCGCGCCGGGCACCGCCGGTGTCGGGGTCGACATCCGGGGCAGTCACGAGCCGTACGAGGTCGTGGCGCTGCCCTTCTACAAGCGCCGGAAGTAGACACTGGCCGCGGGCCCGGACCGACCCCGCGCCCCGCTTCCGGGCTCACCAGCAGCCCCTGCAGTCCCCCATTCACCAGCACTCCCCTGCGTACAGGAGAATTCAGGCCATGAACAACCCCCAGCAGCTGCGTTACAGCAAGGAGCACGAGTGGCTGTCGGTCGCCGAGGGCGGCGTCGCGACAGTCGGCATCACCGAGTTCGCGGCCAACGCGCTCGGCGATGTCGTCTACGCCCAGCTTCCGGAGGTCGGTTCCACGGTGACCGCGGGTGAGTCCTGCGGTGAGCTGGAGTCGACCAAGTCGGTGAGCGACCTGTACTCCCCGGTCAACGGCGAGATCACCGAGATCAACGAAGACGTGGTCAACGACCCGTCGCTGGTGAACTCCGCGCCCTTCGAGGGCGGCTGGCTGTTCAAGGTACGCGTCACGGACGAGCCGGACGACCTGCTCTCCGCCGACGAGTACACCGCCTTCTCCGCCGGCTGAGGATCGTAGAACCCATGTCGCTTCTGAACACACCCCTGCACGAGCTGGACCCGGACGTCGCCGCCGCCGTCGACGCCGAACTGGACCGGCAGCAGTCCACCCTCGAAATGATCGCCTCCGAGAACTTCGCTCCGGTCGCCGTCATGGAGGCCCAGGGCTCGGTCCTCACCAACAAGTACGCCGAGGGCTACCCGGGCCGTCGCTACTACGGCGGCTGCGAGCACGTCGACGTGGTCGAGCAGATCGCCATCGACCGCGTCAAGGCGCTCTTCGGCGCCGAGCACGCCAATGTGCAGCCCCACTCGGGCGCCCAGGCCAACGCCGCCGCGATGTTCGCGCTGCTCAAGCCCGGTGACACGATCATGGGCCTGAACCTCGCGCACGGCGGGCACCTGACGCACGGCATGAAGATCAACTTCTCCGGCAAGCTGTACAACGTGGTCGCCTACCACGTCGACGACGCCACCGGCCAGGTCGACATGGCCGAGGTCGAGAAGCTCGCCAAGGAGTCCAGGCCGAAGCTGATCGTGGCCGGCTGGTCCGCCTATCCGCGCCAGTTGGACTTCGCCGCGTTCCGCCGGATCGCGGACGAGGTCGGCGCCTACCTCATGGTCGACATGGCGCACTTCGCCGGTCTGGTCGCGGCGGGGCTGCACCCCAACCCCGTCCCGCACGCCCACGTCGTCACCACGACCACCCACAAGACGCTGGGCGGCCCGCGCGGTGGCGTGATCCTCTCCACCGCCGAGCTGGCGAAGAAGATCAACTCCGCGGTCTTCCCGGGTCAGCAGGGCGGTCCGCTGGAGCATGTGATCGCGGCCAAGGCGGTCTCCTTCAAGGTCGCCGCCTCGGACGAGTTCAAGGAGCGCCAGCAGCGCACCCTGGACGGCGCGCGCATCCTGGCCGAGCGTCTGGTCCAGGACGACGTGAAGGCCGTGGGCGTGGACGTCCTGTCCGGTGGCACCGACGTGCACCTGGTCCTGGTCGACCTGCGCAACAGCGAGCTCGACGGGCAGCAGGCCGAGGACCGTCTCCACGAGGTCGGCATCACGGTCAACCGGAACGCGATCCCGAACGACCCGCGTCCGCCGATGGTCACCTCGGGCCTGCGCATCGGCACGCCCGCCCTCGCCACCCGCGGCTTCACCGCCGAGGACTTCACCGAGGTCGCGGACATCATCGCCGAGGCGCTGAAGCCCGCCCACGACGCCGGGTCCCTGAAGGCCCGGGTGTCCGCTCTGGCCGACAAGCACCCGCTGTACCCCGGCCTGAAGTAGTTTCGTTCGCTTTCCGTCGTACGAGGTTTTTCTCGTTTTTCTCTCGTACCGGTATCTTTCGTACGAACGTCCGGGGCACCGCGCACACTGGAAGGTGAGCGCGGTGCCCCGCCGCATGCACTGCCCTCTGCGTCACCCCTGACGGACAACGGCGTCCGCCGACCACACCTAGGAGTTCCCCGTGGCCATCTCGGTCTTCGACCTGTTCTCGATCGGCATCGGCCCGTCCAGCTCCCACACGGTCGGCCCGATGCGCGCGGCCCGCATGTTCGCGCGCCGCCTGCGCAACGAGGACCTCCTCGACCGGGCCACCTCGATACGCGCCGAGCTGTACGGCTCGCTGGGCGCCACCGGACACGGGCACGGCACCCCCAAGGCGGTACTGCTCGGCCTGGAGGGCGCCTCCCCGCGCACCGTGGACGTGGAGGGCGCGGACACCCGCGTGGAGGAGATCCGCACCGGCGGACGCCTGAACCTCCTCGGCACGCACGAGATCGCCTTCTCCTACGACGACGACCTGGTCCTGCACCGCCGCAAGGCGCTGCCGTACCACGCCAACGGGATGACGCTCTTCGCGTACGACACCGCCGGCGCCCTCGTGCTGGAGAAGACGTACTACTCGGTCGGCGGCGGCTTCGTGGTCGACGAGGACGCGGTGGGCGAGGACCGCATCAAGCTGGACGACACGGTCCTGAAGTACCCCTTCCGCACGGGCGACGAACTGCTGCGGCTGGCCGGGGAGACCGGCCTGTCGATCTCGGCGCTGATGCTGGAGAACGAGCGGGCGTGGCGCACCGAGGAGGAGATCCGCGAGGGGCTCCTCGACATCTGGCGTGTCATGCAGGCCTGCGTGTCCCGCGGCATGTCCCGCGAGGGCATCCTGCCGGGCGGCCTGAAGGTGCGCCGCCGCGCCGCCGTCTCGGCCCGCCAGCTGCGCGCCGAGGGCGACCCGCTGGCGCACGCCATGGAGTGGATCACGCTCTACGCGATGGCCGTGAACGAGGAGAACGCCGCGGGCGGGCGAGTGGTGACGGCCCCCACGAACGGCGCCGCGGGCATCATCCCCGCGGTCCTGCACTACTACATGAACTTCGTGCCCGGCGCGGACGAGGACGGCGTCGTCCGGTTCATGCTCGCCGCCGGAGCCATCGGCATGCTCTTCAAGGAGAACGCCTCCATCTCCGGCGCCGAGGTCGGCTGCCAGGGCGAGGTCGGTTCGGCCTGCTCGATGGCGGCGGGCGCCCTCGCCGAGGTCCTCGGCGGCTCCCCCGAGCAGGTCGAGAACGCGGCCGAGATCGGCATGGAGCACAACCTCGGCCTCACCTGCGACCCGGTCGGCGGCCTGGTGCAGATCCCCTGCATCGAGCGCAACGGCATGGCCGCGGTCAAGGCCGTCACCGCCGCCCGCATGGCCATGCGCGGCGACGGCTCCCACAAGGTCTCCCTCGACAAGGTCATCAAGACCATGAAGGAGACGGGCGCGGACATGTCCGTCAAGTACAAGGAGACGGCCCGGGGCGGGCTCGCGGTGAACATCATCGAGTGCTAGCCGCAGGGGCCCGGCGCACCGGGCCAGGACCGCGCAAGGCTGACTTGCCCTATCCCCGCAGGGCGCGCACGCTGGGACTGTGAGTGACATCACGGGTGCGAATTGAGAAAGTATGACCGCTTCTGATCAGGGTTCCGGTCACTACGGGTGGTCGCCCGATGCCGTCACGGCCACCGTCGGCCCGGGAGGCATCGTCACGGGCTGGAGCGAGGGTGCCCGGCGGCTGCTGGGCTACCGCGCCGCGGAGGTCGTGGGGCATGCCGCGGCCGAGCTGCTCGCCACGCGCGAGTCCTCCGAGACGGCCGGGCTCGCCCTGATCGACTCGCAGGAATGGAGCGGCACCGCCGCACTCCTTCATCGGGACGGCCACCGCGTCGACGTCACTCTGCATGCCCATCCCTCGCTGGACGGCGACGGCAAGCCCCAGGGTTTCGTCGTGACCGCCACGTCGGACACCGCCGGGTCGGGACCCGACCGGAAGATGATGGAGTGGGCGTTCGCCCAGGCCTCGATCGCCCTGTCCACCTACGCCACCGGTTCGCGTGCCTGGCAGCTGAACGCGGTCGCCTCGGGCAGCGAGCCGGCGCGGAAGGGCGCACCGCGCACGTCGCCGTACCCCGACCTCCTGGACGGGGGCCACACCGACGAAGGGTTTCTGCGGCGCGTCCGGCGGGTGGCCGAGGAGGCCAGGCCGATGCGCTACGAGCACCTCACCCCGGCTCCACCCGACGCGCGCGGGCACGCCTGGATCATCGAGATGTGGCCCGTCAGGGATCCCTCCACCGGCCAGGTGTGCGGAGTCGGCACCGCGACCTTCGACAGCAGCGAACAGCACCGGGCCCGGCAGCGGCTGGCCCTGCTGAACGAGGCGGGCACCCGTATCGGCACGACTCTGAACGTGACCCGCACCGCCCAGGAACTCGCCGATCTGGCCGTCCCCCGGCTCGCCGACTTCGTCAGCGTGGACCTGCTCGACTCCGTGACCCGTGGGGAGGAGCCGGTGCCGGGGCCGGTCGACGCCACCGTGATGCTGCGGCGGGTGGCGCACCAGTCCCGCGCCGCGGGCGTACCCGAGGCGAGCGTCGGTCTCGGGAAGATCGACGCCTATCCCGCGTTCTCCCCTCCCGCCCGCTGCCTGACCACCGGCCGCCCGGTGCTCAGCGGGACGGACGATCCCGACTTCGGGCGGTGGGTCGCCCTGGACGAGGCCCGCAGCAGCAGCGTCCGGACGCACGGGTTCCACTCGCTCATGGCGGTCCCGCTGCAGGCCCGAGGGATCACGCTCGGGGTGGCGGTCTTCACCCGGAGCACCACCTCGGCCCCCTTCGCGCAGGACGATCTGATCCTCGCCGAGGAACTGGCGGGCAGGGCGGCCGTAGGTGTGGACAACGCGCGCCGCTACACCCGGGAGCGCACCAACGCGCTCACCCTCCAGCGCAGTCTGCTGCCGCGTGAGCTGCCCGAGCAGACGGCCGTCGAGGTCGCGTACCGCTATCTGCCGGCCGGCTCGGGGGCCGGCGTGGGCGGCGACTGGTTCGACGTGGTTCCGCTGTCCGGCACCCGGGTCGCCCTGGTCGTCGGGGACGTGGTCGGCCATGGCATCCAGGCATGCGCCACCATGGGGCGGCTCCGTACCGCGGTGCGCACCCTCGCCGATGTCGACCTGCCCCCGGACGAACTCCTCACCCACCTCGACGACCTGGTCACGCACCTCTCCTCGGACAAGGACGACGCCGCCCCGAACGAGCCGTACGCCGTCACGGGTGAGATCGGCGCCACCTGCCTGTACGCCGTCTACGACCCGGTCGCCCGCGTCTGCACCCTCGCCAGCGCCGGCCATGTGCCACCCGTGCTGGTCCTCCCCGACGGCACGGTCAGCGTCGTACGGCTCAACCCGGGACCGCTGCTGGGCGTCGGGGGTCTGCCCTTCGAGGCCACCGAGCTGGAACTGCCCGAGGGCAGTCTGCTCGCCTTCTGCACCGACGGTCTGATCGAGGCGCGCGACCATGACATCGGCCTCGGCCTCGACCGGCTGTGCGCGGTGCTGGCCTCCCCGGTCCCCTCGTTGGAGGTCACCTGCGACGCCGTACTCGAGTCGCTGCTGCCCGAGAGCCCCGGCGACGACGTGGCCCTGCTCCTCGCGCGCACCCGTGCCCTGCACACCGACCAGGTCGCCGCCTGGGCCCTGCCCTCCGACCCCGCGATCGTCGCCGACGCCCGGGCGCAGGCCGCCCGCCAGCTCGCCGTCTGGGGACTTGAGGAGGCGGCGTTCGTCACCGAACTGGTGGTGAGCGAGCTGGTCACCAACGCCATCCGGTACGGAAGCGTGCCCATCGGCCTGCGGCTGATCCGGGACCGGACGCTGATCTGCGAGGTCTCCGACGCCAGCAGCACCGCCCCCCATCTGCGCCGCGCCCGCACCTACGACGAGGGCGGCCGCGGGCTGCACATGGTCGCCCAGCTCACCCAGGGCTGGGGCACCCGGCAGACCTCCCGGGGCAAGACCATCTGGGCCGAGCAGCTCCTCCCGGTCAGCTGACCATGACCGAGCACACGGGCGACCCGAGCCCGGAGCCCGCCGTGCCCGCGCATGCGGGCGCCGCGGAGGCCGGCGGTACGCACACGCTCGGTCTGCTCTACCCGCCGGCCGGCCGCGGGCGCGAATACACCACGATGCAGCTCGCCTTCATCGGCGGGCTCGCGGAGGCCGCCACCCCGCACGGCTACGACCTGCTGCTCTCCCCCGGCGGCTCGCAGAGCGATCCCTCGTTCAGGCGGATCGTCGACGAGCGACGGGTGGACGGCGTGATCGTCATGGAGATCCGACGGGAGGACGACCGCGTCGAACACCTCAGCAAGGTGGCCTTCCCCTTCGTCGCCATCGGCAGGAACCGCAGGGCGGAGGAGGCCGGCTGGGTCGACCTGGACTTCGCCGGCCTGGCAGGCGGCTGCGTTCGGCACCTCGCCGACCTCGGCCACCGCAGAATCGCGTTCGTCAACAGATCGGAGCAACTGTTCAACAGCGGCTACGGGCTGGCGCGCCTCGGGGACGAGGGCTACGGCGCGGCCATGACGGAGCTGGGACTCACCCCGCACTCCTACCTCTGCGGCGACGACCTCGCCTCGGGGGAGGCGGTCGTGGAGCGGATCCTGCTGGACGACCCGGCAACCACCTCGCTGGTCACCATGAACGAGGCCGCTCTGGAGGGCGTCTACCGCGGGCTGACGCGTCACGGCCGCAGCGTGCCGCGTGACTTCTCGGTCGTCGGGGTGGCGGCCAGCCCCTGGGCGGAACAGGTGAGCCCGCAGCTCACCGCGGCCGAGATACCCGCCCGGGAGATGAGCCGGGTCGCCGTCGACCTGATGGTCAAGCGCCTCGCCTCACCCGGCTCGGCTCCCCGGCACGTACTGCTGAAGCCTCTGATCACCCTTCGCGCCAGCACCGGGCCCTGCCGTCCGGTGCCCGGTTCGGAGCCCGAATCGGAATTCCCGGATCTTGACGACTTCGATTTCTGACGCACGCCCGCACGTCCGCAGGTCCGAAGGCCCGCACGATCCGCGCGAGCCCCGATCACAGAGTGGAAGTGGAGCATGTCGTACACCGTCGATCGCCGCGGCTTCCTGCGTGCCGCAGGCGCGGGAACAGCCGCCCTCGGCCTCGGCGGGGCCCTGGCCTCCTGCGGCTCGGGCAAGCCGGGCACGACCACCCTCGTCTGGTGGGACTACTTCACCCTGGACAACTTCCAGCCCGGAATGACGGCCCTCATCAAGGACATCGAGGCCAACGTCCCGGATGTGAAAATCCAGCGGCGGACCTTCCCGTTCGCGGACCTGGAGCGGCAGCTCACCCTGGGTGCCATCTCCGGCGACCTGCCGGACATCGCCATCGTCGACAACGTCTCCATGAACACCCTGGGCGGCAGCGGTCTGCTGGCCGACCTCACCGACAGGGTCGAGAAGTGGGGCCAGGCCGACCACTACTACGAAGGCCCCTGGGCCGGCTGCCAGGTAGGCGGGAAGACCCTGGGGATCCCCAACAACAGCAACTGCCTCGCCCTGTACTACAACACCGAGATGCTCCGGTCCGCCGGGGTGAAGCCGCCCACCACCTGGGACGAGCTGGCCGCCGCGGCGGCGCGGCTGACGTCCGGGGACCGCTTCGGCCTGGCACTGAGCGCGATCAGAACCGAGGAGGGCGTCTTCCAGTTCCTGCCGTTTCTGTGGCAGGCGGGCGGCGACCTCGACACCTTCGCCACCCATGGCGCGACGGCGCTGTCCTTCCTCGACGACCTGGTCGCCAAGGGCTCACTGTCCGAGCAGTGCGTGGGCTGGACCCAGCAGGACGTCAACACCCGGTTCATCAACAAGCGCGCCGCCCTGCAGATCAACGGCCCCTGGCAGATCCCCACGCTCAAGAAGGCGAATCTCGAGTGGGATGTCGTCCCCCTGCCCCGCGACAAGGAGGCCGCCACCTGCCTGGGCGGCGAGAACTGGGTCCTGATGGCGAAGAGCAGGCATCTCGACAAGGCGTGGCAGGTCCTGGAGTACACCCAGCGTCCCTCGGTTCTGGTGCCCTATCTGGTGTCGTTCGGCGAACTCCCGGCCCGCAAGGACCTGGCCGACGCGGGCACCTGGGCGTCCGATCCGGCACTGCGGCTCTTCCTCAGCCAGCTGCCGCTCGCCCGGCCGCGCCAGTACGGACCGCACTACGCCGACATCTCGCAGACCGTCGCCGAGGCGGAGCAGGCCGTCCTCACCGGTTCCAGCGCCCCCTCCGCCGCGGCGAAGGCAGCCGCCGCCAAGATCGACAAGGCGCTGGGGCATACATGAGACCGAGCCGTCGTACGCCACCCGGAAAGGGGCCGCGCCGCCGCGTCCCGGGCGGCCGTACCCCCCTGTCCGCCCGCCGCCGACGGCAGGGGTACCTGTTCTGCCTGCCGGGTCTGGCCTTCCTCGCCCTCTTCCTGGCCTATCCGCTGTTCTACAACGCGTGGACGTCCGTCCACGACGTGAACCTGAGCGGGCTGCTCGGCGGGGACGAGCCGTTCAACGGCCTCGCCAACCACCGCGCCGTGCTGTCCGACCCGGAGTTCTGGCACTCGGTGCGCCTCTCGGTGGTCTTCACCCTGGGATCGCTGTTCTTCCAGTTCACCATCGGCTTCGCCCTGGCCCTGCTCTTCGTCCGGCCCTTCCCCCTGAACGGTCTGCTCCGCTCCCTGTTGCTGGTGGCCTGGCTGCTTCCGCCCGTGGTCAGCGGAACCCTCTTCCGCTGGCTGCTCGACGCGGACTCCGGCGCCTACGACGCCCTGCTCCGGTCGGCGGGACTGGGCAGCCTGTCCCACGACTGGCTCACCGACCCGCACACCTCGCTCGGCGGAGTCGTCTTCGCCAACGTCTGGGTCGGGATGCCCTTCAACATGCTGCTGCTCCTGGTGGGGCTGCACACGATCGATCCCGAGCTGTACGAGGCCGCCGCCATCGACGGCGCGAACGCCTGGCAGCGCTTTCGCAGGATCACCCTCCCGCTGATGCGACCGGTCTCGGTGACCGTGCTGCTGCTCGGCCTCATCTACACCTTCAAGGTCTTCGACATCGTCTTCGTGATGACGGGCGGCGGACCCATCGACGCGACCCGCGTGCTGTCCCTCTACGTCTACGAGGTCTTCTTCACGTTCTTCCGCTTCGGGCAGGGAGCCGCCGCGGGCCTGCTGCTGCTCGTCGTACCCCTGCTCGTGGGCGTGTTCTACGTCCGCCGGCTGCGGCGGGAGCAGGCCGAGGAAGGTGCGACGTGAGACCGCCGCGCCGCCCCTGGCTGCTCACGGGCGCGGCGACGCTGATCACCGCGGCCTTCCTGCTGCCGGTGTACTGGATGGCCAAGACCAGTCTCACGAAGCCGGACCGGATCCTGACCGCGTCCCCGCAGTGGGTCCCTTCACCCGTCACCGGGGAGAACTACTCGACGGCACTGGCCTACGCGGGGCTGACCCGGGCCCTGCTCAACAGCCTGGTGATCTCCTGCGGAGTGGTGGCGCTCACCCTGCTGCTGGGCGTCCCGCTCGGCTACGCGCTCGCCCGCATCCGGATGCGCGGCTCGGGCGCGATGGTGCTCGCCCTGCTCGTCGCCCAACTGCCGCCCGCCATCGTGCTGGCGGCGCCGCTGTTCATCCTCGAACACCGGGCCGGTGTCGACAACACGTACCTGGGCCTGATCGCCGCCGACACCACCCTCACCCTGCCCTTCACGGTGATCGTGCTGCGCCCGGTGCTGCGGAGTGTCCCGCCCGAGCTGGAGGAGGCCGCCCTCGTCGACGGCTGCGGACTGCCCGGCGTACTGCTGCGCGTCGTACTGCCGATCATGGCGCCCGCCCTGGTCGCGGTGGCCGGGCTCTGCTTCCTGATCGGCTGGGGCGAGTTCCTCTTCGGCCTCACCCTCGCCGAGGGGCCCGACGTCCAGCCCGTCACCGTCCTGCTCAACGCCTTCGTCGGCCAACACGGAACGTCGTGGGGAGCGCTGATGGCCACCGCCACCCTCATCAGCGTTCCGGTGGTCTGCGTCTTCGCCCTCTTCCAGCGCTTCATCGTCGGTGGGCTCGCCTCCGGAAGCGTCAGGGGCTGACGATGCGTCACCTCCTGAACCGCGGCCGGTGCAGTCCTCTGGAGAGCCATGTCCTCACTCCATCCCCGTGACTACGCGCCCTTCGTCGCGCCGCCCCCCGCGCTCACTCCCGCCGGCCCGAGCGCGCTCGACCCGGTCGTCGCCGCCTCGGTCGTGCACGTCGGCGAGGACGGCGCGGTCCTGGACGTGCGCACCGCGGCCGGGCGCGCCGGCACCCTCAGCCTGCGGCCCGCGACGCCGAGTTGCGTACGGGTCACGTTGCGCATGGCGGGAGTGGCGACGGCGCCGCGAGCCTCCGTCGTCACCGCGCCGACGGACGCCGGATGCACCACCACGCACTCGCCGGACGCCGTGGTCCTGCGCCTCGACGCCCTCCGGCTGAGCGTCCGTCTCGCGCCTTTCACGATGGAGCTGACCGACCGTCACGGCCGGGTGCTGCGCCAGGCCACCGACGCCCGCGACCCCGACGACGCGCTCACCGTGCTGCCGCTGGGCGTCACCGAGCTCGCGGACGGCCGCCTCGTCCACCACGACAGCTGGATCGCCGAGCCCGACGAGCACTTCTACGGTCTCGGCGAACGCTTCACCGGCCTCGACCTGCGCGGGCAGCGCGTCGAGTGCTGGGTCGAGGACGCCAAGGGCTCCACGGGTACCCGCTCCTACCTGGCGAGCCCCTTCCTGATCTCCAGCCGGGGCTACGCCGTGCTCGTCGACACGACCACGGCGGCGTCCTTCGACCTCGCCCACAGCAACACCGGCGCCTGGTCGATGACCGTCCCTGACGAGGTGTTCGACCACTACCTGATCAGCGGCTCCCCCGCCGAGTGCCTTGCCGGCTACCGCGACCTCACCGGCCCCGCCCTGCTGCCGCCCAAGTGGGCCTTCGGCCCCTGGATCTCCGGCGGATTCCGCAAGGACACCGCGGCGGACGTACGCGAGCGTGCCAGGCAGGTCCGCGAGCGGCGCTTCCCCTGCGACGTCCTGCACATCGACACCTACTGGCAGCGGCACGGCTCGTGGTCGGACATGGAGTGGGACACCGAGGCGTTCCCCGACCCACGGGGTCTGGCGGAGGAACTGACCGGCCAGGGCTTTCACATCTCGCTCTGGATGAACCCCTGCATCGGGATCGACAGCCCGTACTACGACACGGTGGAGCGCAACGGCTGGTTCCTGCACACCTCCTCGGGCGAGACCTGGTGCGGGCAGCTCTGGGGCGGCCACCACCCGGACACGGCGCTGCTGGACCTCACCCACCCCGGGGCCGTCGACTGGTTCCGCGAGCGCATCCGCCTGGCCCTGGCCGCCGGGGCGTCGGTCCTGAAGACCGACTTCGGTGAGGCGGTCCCCGCCGACGCGGTCGCCCACAACGGGATGACCGGCGAGCGCCTGCACAACCTCTACCCCCTCCTCTACAACGACCTGGTCTCCGAGACGACCAGGACCGTGTCGGGCCACGGCCTGACCTGGGGCCGCTCCTCCTGGACCGGTGGCCAGCGCCACGGCGCCAAGTGGACCGGCGACCCCGACGCCCGTTGGCAGGACCTGGCCTCCACCCTGCGAGCCGGTCTCTCCCTCTCCCTGACCGGGCATCCCTTCTGGAGCCATGACATCGGCGGCTTCCACGGCACTCCGGAGGCCGAACTCTTCGTCCGCTGGGCCCAGTTCGGACTGCTGTCGCCGCTCAGCCGATTCCACGGCATGACCTCCCGGCTGCCCTGGGACTTCGGCGAGGAGGCGTACGCGGCCGTGCTGCATGCGGCCCGGCTGCGGATGAGCCTGCTGCCCCACCTCCATACGGCCGCGGCCGAGGCCGTACGCACCGGCGAACCCCTCGCCCGCCCGATGCCCCTGGATCACCCGGACCGCCCCGACGCCCACACCGCCGACCTCCAGTACCTGCTCGGCCCCGACCTGCTGGTCGCCCCGCTGTTCGCGCCGGGAGGGCGGCGGTGGGTCTGGTTCCCACCCGGCGAGTGGCTGCCGTACTCCGACGCGACGCTCCGTCCGGTCACCGGGCCGGCCTGGCATCAGGTCGAACTCCCGCTCGCCACCGCCCCCTTGTGGCTGCGGGCCGGAGCCCTGCTGGTCACCACGCGTCCGTCCGAGCGTGCGGGCAGCGCCCCCTTCGGGGAGGTGACCGCCGTATGGGTACGGCCACAGTCCCAGCCCTCCCGCACGGCCCGGGCCCTGCTGCGCGACGAGGACGGCACCGGGACCGTCATCACCGCCCGGCTGACCGGCGACCATCTGACCGTCCGCACCCAGGGGCCTGTTCCCCGACTGCGCCTGGCTGTTCGGGGCTTCACGGGCGAAGCCCTGACAGCCGAGGTGGACGACGTGCCCACCGAAGTGGACGTCCGCCCCATGCCCGAATGGTGAACAGCGGCCGCGACACCTCGTGCCGACGATGCCGGGGTCGGTGACGACCCGAAGCCGAGGTTCCGGCCGAACCGCCGGATCTCCCGCGCCGGGGCGGGCAGGATGCATCAGTGGATCCTGCAATTCCCGTCCCCCCACCGGCACTTCAGGGAGTCCCCCCATGCTCCGCGGCATCGACGTAAGCGCGTTCCAGTCCGCCACGTACGGCACGGACAGCCTCTCCTTCGTCTTCATCAAGGCGACCGAGGGCCGTTCGTACGTCAACCCCAAGCTCACCGCCCAGACGAAGCACGCCCGCGACGCCGGCCTCGTCGTCGGCTTCTACCACTTCCTGTGGCCGGGCAACCTCACCGCCCAGGCGGAGTACTTCGTCGCTCACGCCCCCGAGAAGGCCGGTGACATCCTCGCCGTCGACTGGGAGACGACCGGCGAGGGCACGCACGCCTCCAACAGCGAGAAGGACCGCTTCATCCGCACAGTGAAGCAGCTCCGGCCGAATAACCAGGTCATCCTGTACACAAACAGGAACTACTGGCTGACCGTCGACACAACATCGTATGCAGGCGACGGCCTCTGGATAGCTGACTACGTCACGGCAGGCAAGCCCCGCATCAAGGCGAAATGGCTCTTCCACCAGTACACCGACGACCCACTGGACAAGGACGTCGCGGACTTCGCCACCGCGGTCGCGCTGCGCGAATGGGCCGGGAATGCTTGATCGACTCAGTGGCGCAACAAGGCCAGTTCCCTCCTGAGTCGCTTCACCGGCGGATCGGAGAGGTACTCGTTGAGCAGATCGAAGGTACGAAGCTCAGAGGGAAGAGCCTCGTACCAGGCAAGACCGAGGAGATTGCAGTTGTTGCATACGAGACCGCGCACGCAGTCGCCGCAACTTCCCTGAGGACAACACGCATGGTCGTGATCGACATGCATGGCTCTGCCGCCCATGTAGGCACTCCCGCACACAGCACACCGGCTCTGCTGAAACCGCAAGAGAAGGTCGACGAATTCCTTGGTCACCTTGTAGTGATTGAGCCGGACACGCTCAGAGTTGCACGGCTTGCAGTACGGCCGCGGCACACCAGACGCGTTCAGTGACGAAAATTCCGACCGCGGTTTGCCCTCCCCACATCCAAGACAGTCTACGATTCCGCGCTCGATCATCTTCCGAATGGCACCGTTCTCCCGCTTGCTCCGCAACGGCGAGAGCGTCTGCCCCTTGCTGCTCTGCTGGTAGTGAGCGGTGCAGAGGCCCTTGGCAGAGACCGCTCTGACACAGCCGTCGAAGTCGCATGGCCTGCCCGCCCCCTCGGCACGGTCGACGTTGATCGGAGCGAGCCCACGCCCCCTCCGATGCTGCGCGTAGTGCGTCCTGCACAGTCCCTTGATCATCGAGTACCGGTCGGACGACCGGTCGCAGGCCCATCCGTCCCCGCCCGCTTCGCATGCCCTCACTCAATCCCCCGATCGGCATGACCTCGTAGCCCTATCGTCCGATCAACGATGGAATCAAACATGCGTCACGGCTACGCACATCGAAGCGACTGCTCGCGAGGCGTCTTCTGCGCCCGCATAAGCTCTGAACTGCGGCGAAGCAGTCGCCGCGCGAAAGAGGGGAGCTTCACGACATGAGCGGGACAGTCACCGCGGTCAGCAGCAACGGGACGTACTCGTTCACCAAGCCGAACCGGGAGAGCATCACGCTGCTCGACGGGCTCGGGGTGGAGGGGGACGTGCACGCCGGCACGACGGTGAAGCACCGCTTCCGGATGGAGAAGGACGCCTCGCAGCCGAATCTGCGTCAAGTGCACCTGATGCACGCGGAGTTGTTCGACGAGCTGCGGGAGAGCGGGTACGAGGTCGCGGCCGGCGAGCTCGGCGAGAACGTCACCACGCGGGGCGTCGACCTGCTGGGGCTGCCCGTCGGCACGCGGCTGCACCTCGGGGACGAGGCAGTCGTCGAGGTGACCGGGCTGCGCAACCCCTGCGCCCAGATCGACAACTTCCAAAAGGGCCTCATGAAGCAGGTCGTCGGCCGCGGCGAGGACGGGAAGGTGCGCTTCAGGTCCGGGATCATGAGCGTTGTCGTGGCGGGCGGCCGGGTGCGGCCCGGCGACTCGATCAAGGTCGAGCTTCCGGACGGGCCGCACCGGCCGCAGGAGATCGTCTGAGCCGCGCCCCTTCGGGAGGGTCGCGCGCCCCTTCCGCGTTACGCGCGGAAGTCCGCCGGGCGCTCCTGCGGTGCCTCGGCCAGCGCCTTGGTGACCGCGTCGACGCCCTCCTGAAAGCCGTACACCGGCGTACCCGGCTGCTGGCGCCAGGAGTCGTCGAGGCCGCCGGAGTCGACCGTGTCGAAGCCGATCTCGTCGATCAGGTCCCGCACACGCTGCTTGGCGGCCGCGTCGTCGCCCGCGACGGGGAGGGCCAGGCGGTCGGGGGCGCCGGCCGGGCGCGGGCGGTCCAGGAGGTCCTGGGCGTAGGTGCCGTTGAACGCCTTGATCACGGTGTGCCCGATCTGCTGGGCGGTCCAGCGGCTCTCGGTCAGGCCGTCGTCCTCGATCGCGTCGATCCGGCCGTCCCGCTGCTGCGGGTAGTAGTTGCCGGTGTCGATGACGGCGAATCCCTCGGCGGCCCCGTCGAGGATGCCGTCCGGCAGGCCCGGCACAGCCTTCAGCGGGATCGTGACGACGACGATCTCGGCGCCGCGCGCGGCCTCCTCGACCGGCACGGCGCTCGCCCCGGTCTCCTCGGCGAGCGCGGTGAGGGTCGCAGGGCCACGCGAGTTGGCGATGGAGACCTCGTGACCGACGGCGGTGAACCGCCGAGCCAGGTTGCCGCCGATGTTGCCCGCTCCGATGATGCCGATCTTCATGACAGACCCTTCCGCGATTGATGCATGCGCATACGCCTGATGGCGGCATCAACCTCGGAGGCGTACGACGTATTCCGCGCCGCCCGGCGAACGGGTGACGGTCCTCAGATCCGCACCACGATCTTGCCTGTGTGCGTGTTCGACTCCATCAGGCGGTGGGCGTCACGGACGGCGTCGAGACCGTCGAAGACCTCGGCGATCACCGGGCGCAGGGTGCCGTCGGCCAGTCCCGAGTTGATGTAGTGCGCGGCACGGCGGCGGCCCTCGGCGGTCCTGGAGACGTTGGGGTTGGCGTAGCCGTGGACGGTGAGCGGCCAGCTCATGGGCAGCAGGGTGGGCTTCTCGGAGAGCCAGCCGTAGCTGATCAGGGTGCCGTCGGGGACGACGGCGTCGCCCAGCGCGGCGAAGCCGGGGCCGCCGATCGCGTCGAGGACGATGTCGACGCCCCGGCCGTCCGTCAGCCGCTTCGCCTCCTTCACGACGTCCTCTTGCTCGGTCACGATCACCTGCTCCGCACCGAGGTCGAGCAGGCGTCGGCGTTTGTCGTCGGTGCGGGTGGTGGCGATCGGGATCGCGCCGGACCGGCGGACCACCTGGAGGGCGGCGGTGCCGACACCGCTGGACGCGCCGGTGACCAGCACCCGGTCGCCGGGCTGCACGCTCGCCGTCCGCAGCAGGGCGCCGTACGCGGTGGAGTAGGTGACCCAGACGGCGGCCGCGGTGACGGCGTCGACCCCGGCGGGCCGGGACACGACGGCGCTCTCGTCCAGCAGGATCCGGTCGCCGTACACGCCGTGGGCGCTGAGTTCGAAGTTGGCAGCCGCCATCACGGGGTCGCCCGGTACGAAGGCGGTCACGCCCTCGCCGACCGCCTCGACGGTGCCGGCGGCCTCGTAGCCGTTGCGCGAGGCGGGCAGGGTCGGCTGGTAGTAGTAAGTCCCGGCCCGGTAAAGGGCTTCGGCGCGGTTGAGCCCCAACGCCTCGACTCGGACGAGGAGTTCACCGGGGCCGGGTGCGGGCAGCTCGACGTCCTCGACCTTCAGGACGTCCGGGCCACCGGTCTCGTGAAAGAGCACTGCACGTGCGGTAGTTGAAGTCATGCCGTCGACGGTAGGAGCCACGTGTGAGACGGACCATGCCTGTCTGTCTCCCTTTCCTGTCCGTACGTCTCACCCGGGAGTCGGCGCGCTACGGTACGGGCATGGACGTACTCAGCGACGCCATCGCCGCGATGCGCACCGGACGCCCGCACTCCTCGCGCCGGGACAGACACGCGCCCTGGGGGATGCGTTTCGAGGCCTCGGAGGGGGCCGGGTTCCATGTGGTGCTGCAGGGGTCGGCGTGGCTGATCCCTGCGGAGGGCGAGCCGGTGGCGGTCGGACCCGGTGACGTGGTGTTCATGGCACACGGGCGGGGCCATGCTCTGGCCAGCGGTCTCGACGTCCCGCTGGAGGAGGTACGGCTCGGGCCGGACGGCCGCTGGCCCAGGCCGCCGTCCACCGAGAACGGATCGGGCCCGGTGACCGTCATGCTGTGCGGCGCCTACCAACTCGACCGGCATCGCGCCCACCCCCTCCTCTCCGAGCTGCCGGAGGTCGTCCACCTCCCCACCCGCATCGGCACGCACCGCTCGCTGCGGGCGGCCGTCGAGCTTCTCGGCATGGAGCTGGAGGAGCCGCAGCCGGGCTCCGACACGATCGTCACGTCCCTGCTGGACACTCTCCTCCTGTACATCCTGCGCGCCTGGTGGCAGCGCGAGCGGCACGGCGGCGGGCACCCCACCGGCTGGTCGGCCGCCCTCGCCGACCCGCCCGTCGCGGCCGCACTCCGCGCGCTGCACGGCGACCCGTCCCGCCCCTGGACCGTCGAGGAACTCGGCGCCCGCGGCGGTCTCTCCCGCGCGGCCTTCGCCCGCCGCTTCGCGGCCCTGGTGGGCGAGCCCCCGCTGACCTACCTCACCTGGTGGCGCATGATCACCGCCGGGCGGCTGCTCCGCGAGGACGACATCCCCCTGCGTCTCGTCGCCCAACGCACGGGCTACACCTCGGAGTTCGCCTTCGCCAAGGCTTTCAAGCGGGAGTACGGGGTGCCGCCGGGCCGGTACCGGAAGCAGGCCTCCTGAGCGGCGTCGCCGGGTGTGCCGAGGGGGCGCCCACCGGAGTCCGGTCGGCGCCCCCTCGTGGGCGGGTCACTTGTTGAGGTGCGCCCAGAACTCGTCGAACGACAGGACCTTGTCGCCGTTGAGGTCGCGGTTGGCGATGATGGCCTCGGCCACCGACTCGGTGACGTTCCAGTCGCCGCCCTGGGCGAGGGCGGTCTTGAACTCGGCGGCCGTGATGGACCCGTCGCCGTCCGTGTCGATCCGCTCGAACTGCTTGCGTGCTTCCTCGATGTCCGCCACCGGATCCGCCCCTTCATGGTGCACTGATGCCAGGCCGTACGGCCCTACTGACGGAGGTCAGATTAACGGTCCGCCCGCGCACGCAGCGCGGCGACCACCCACGCACCCCCGGCATGCCCCCGAGCCCGGGCCTTTCGTGGGTGGCAGCGGGCGGGAACCCGAGGAGCGTGTGGTGGCACCAACCCTGCGGGACATTCTCGACGCGGCCGCCCGGGGCGACTTCCCGCCCGCGGACGGCGGTACGACGGTCGTCCCGCAGGCCTGCCGACGGGACGCCGGCGTGCTGTCCTTCACGGCGCACTCCGTCGTCTTCACGGACGAGGATCCGCACTGGGTCCGCGAGACGCTGCGCGCACTGGACTGCGACGCCCTCGCCGCGACCATGAACCCGCGCTTCCTGGCCGCCTTCATGGACCGGACGGGACGTACGGCGGAGACCATCGACGCGGTCCTGGTCGGCTCCCCGCTGCCGGGTGAGCCGCCGCTCGCGCTGACCGAGATCGAGGACGCCGGCCATCCCCGCATCGGCTGTGCCCGCGGGCGCCGCGACGAGGTGCGCGCATGGACGGCGGACGGCGGCGTGCTGGTGACGGGGCGCGGGATCGCCGGGCGCCTCGAGGTCTCGGTCGAGGTGGACGAGGACGTACGGCAGCGGGGGCTGGGGCGGCGGCTGGTGAATGCCGCCCGGCATCTCGTGGCCGAGCCGCTGTGGGCGCAGGTCTCGCCGGGGAACGCCCGCAGTATGCGGGCGTTCCAGGCAGCGGGTTACCGGCCCGTGGGCGCGGAGGCACTGCTCATCGCTCGGTAGACGTCAGTGCCACGGCTCGTAGTACGGGTTGCTCTCGCAGTCACTCATGATCTCGGTCTTGGTCTTCTTGTCGACCGGGCAGACGCCGATGACGTACTGCCGCGCGATGCCGCCGGGGAAGGCGACCTCGACCTGGTCGGCCCACCTGTGGGTGTCGCCGATGGTCTTGTTGACGTCCACGCCGCCGGGGGCGTCGATGTAGTAGTTGAAGCCCGACTTGTACCAGGTCTTGTACAGGTCGTGGTCGTAACTCGTCGAGACGTACGAGGAGGGCTGGTTGACCAGGACGTACTGCTCGACGTCGTACTGCCCGTCGATCACGTCCTTCGGATGGAAGCCCTGCTCGAAGACGGTCGCCGGGCCGCGGCTGTCGCTGCGGTAGAGCGTGCCGCAGGTCTTGCGCCAGACGGGCTCGGGCGTGATGCGGCCCACGTCGACGCGACGGTCGGCGGCCGCCTTGACGGGGTCGTCGAACTGCGGACAGGAGGGTGCGGCGGCCCGGGTGGACGCGAGGGCGACGGGTGCGGCGGGGAGGGTCGCCGCCGAGGTCGCGAAGACGGCCGAGAGGGACAGGACTACGGCAGCGGCCCGCCGCCGCAGATGAGTTGTGATCATGGAGAGCACCATCTCGTCTCTGCGGGGGCGGGCCGTGGATCATCACCCGTACGGCGGCGTGTCCCGAACTGCCCTCGTCTCAGCGGAAGATGCCGGTGTGCCCGAGCGAGTAGCGGCCGGGCTGCGGGTACACGGCGAGGCCGTGCGGGCCGCTGCCGACCTTGATCCGGGCGAGCTGGACGCCGGTGCGGGTGTCGATGGCGTACACCTCGGAGTTGTAGCGGCCTGACAGCCACAGCACCTTGCCGTCGGCCGAGACGCCGCCCATGTCGGGGCTGCCGCCGTCGGGGAGGTACCACTTCTTGGTCAGCTTGTTCTGGGTGAAGTCGAAGATGGAGATGGTGCCTTCACCTCTGTTGGAGATGTACATCTCGCGGGAGTCGCGGCTGACGTACAGGCCGTGGGTGCCCTTGCCGGTGGGCAGCAGGGTCGGCTGGGTGAACTTGTCGCCGTCCAGGACCCACATGCCGTCGGCCATCATGTCGGCGATGTAGAACCGCTTGCCGTCCGGGGAGACCTTCACGTCCTGCGGCATGGCCCCCTCGAAGGGCAGCTTCTGCTGGCCGACGATCTCCATCTTCTCCGTGTCGACCTTCAGCAGCTCTCCGCTGAACTCGCAGGACACGATGAAGTACTTGCCGTCGAGGGAGAAGTCGGCGTGGTTGACGCCGTAGCAGCTGACCGGCACGGTCTTCGCGCGCTTCATGGTGTGCGCGTCGCGGAAGACCAGCTCGCGGTCGAGTGAGGCCATCACGATCGCGTACTTGCCGTTGGGCGTGAAGTAGAGGTTGTACGGGTCGTGCACGTCGACCGTCTTGCCCGCCTTGCCGGTCATCGGGTCGATGGGCGTGAGCGTGTTGCCCTTGTCGTTGTTGACCCACAGCGTCTTCATGTCCCAGGAGGGGACGACGTGTTGGGGCTGCGCACCGACCGGGATCGTCTCGATGACCTCGTACGTCTTCGGGTCGATGACCGAGACGGTGTTGGAGTTGGTGTTGGGGACGTAGACCCGGGAGGGGAAGTCCCTTACGGCCGGGGCGAGTTGATCCGGGCGGTCGGCGGCGTAGACGTCCTTCGGGTCCAGCACCGGGGGCATTCCGGGCAGGCCCTGGATCGTCTTCTTCTCCGGCTGGGCGGGCTGGCGTGCGGCGGGTTTCGTGCCCAGGGCCTCGTTGGCGCGGGATCCCTTGGAGTCGCCGCCGCAGCCTGCGAGGGCGGCCGCCGCCACGAGGGCGAGGCTCACGATCAGGGTGCGGTTCCGGTTGCGGTGCATCAGCTCAGCAGCTCCGTGGTCGTCACCGCGCGCAGGCCGCGGCGGTCGAGTTCTTCCAGGACGGCGGGCAGCGCGGCGACCGTGTCCGCGTACCCGAAGTGCAGGCTCACCACCGACCCGTTGCGGATCTCGCCGATGACCTTGCGGGTGACGGCGGGGGCACCCGGTGAGGTGAAGTCGAGCGAGTCGACGTCGTACGACAGGACGTGCGGGTATCCCACGCGGCCGGCCAGCCGTTCAACGAGCGGTGAGGCGCGCGGGGTGCGCGAGGGTCTGAACCAGGTGCCGATCGACCCGGTGAGACGGCGCAGGCGCTCCGCGCATCCGCGGATCTCCGCGTCCGCGTCCGTCTCCGACATCGCGTTGATGTCGAGGTGGCGCAGGGTGTGGTTGCCGAGGTCATGGCCGCCGTCGAGGATCCGGCGGGCCACGTCCGGGTGCTCGTCCAGCCAGTTGCCGACGGCGAGCACGGTGACCCGGGCTCCGGCCTTCTCGGCCTCGCTCAGCAGCGTCCGGGCGATGCCGGGGTCGCCCTGGCCGTGGAAGGTGAGGGCCACTCGGGGGCGGGTGCGGGGGCCGTGGGCGATCTCGACGGGTTGCGCCGCGAAGCGGCGGGGGGTCGGGGCGGGCGCTGCGAGCGGCTTGTGCGGGGGGTGGGGCCGGGTGGCTGCCGGGTGGGCGGCGGCACCGGCCGCCGTGCAGCCGGTGCCCAGGGCTCCGGCTGCGGCGAATCCGGCGCTCGCGCGCAGGGCCGAGCGGCGGTCGGTGGTGGTCACCTGCCCCATTTAAGGGGGGTTTCGTGCGAAATCCGGCTATTTACCTGTTTGGCGGAGGGGGCGGGTCGTTGGCCGGGGCGGGTGGGGGCGGTGCCGCCCTGGGGGCGCGGGCGCGGTGCGGGTGCGTTGCGGGTCGGGTCCGTGCGTACGCGGCCGCGGGTGCATGGGGGCCGGGGAGTGGGGCCTGACCGTCAGCGGTCGGCCACTCGCATTTCGAACCATGTGGTCTTGCCTCGTGGCAGGAGGTCCACGCCCCAGCGGTCGGAGAGTTTGTCCACGAGGAAGAGGCCTCGGCCGCTCAGGTCCATCTCCTGGACCGGCATCAGACAGGGGAGCCCGCGGGAGGGGTCGCGGACCTCGAAGCGGATCCAGCCGCGCCGGCGCCGCATCCGGAGGCCGAACACGCGGGCGCCCGTGTGCCGTACGGCGTTGCCGACGAGCTCGGAGACGAGCAGCACGGCGTCCTCGGTCATCTTCGGCGAGAGCCCCCAGTGACGCAGGACGATCACCTGGGTGAGCCGGCGTGCGGTGGCCGCGGATTCGGGGCGGGACGGCAACGGCACCTCGGCCTCCGTCGGGTTGCCGAACAACTCCAGCGCCTTCAGCGCCTGTTCGTCCTCGACCGCAGGCGACCAGCGCGCCGCGGTCGCACTCCCGTGCCGCCGCGGCTGTTCGATACCCTCCGGCCCCGCCATGCCCCCATCATGGCCGTCCAAAGGGCTCTTCGGGGCCGTTCCGAAGGAATACGCCCCCCGGAAGCCACCATTCCGCAAGGTCCGATTGTCATATGCCAGCGGTAATACGATTGCTGCCGCACACCATTTGACCTGCCATTACGGGCCAGTTGAGGCAATCGCCAACCCTCCGCGAAGGGGCAGGCTTAAGGTTGCCTTAAGGCTCCCATAAACCGCCCCTTCGAGGGACGCCGGGTGAGACATCGCGTCAACTGCAAGTGGATCAGCAGAAGTTGAGGAGTGAATTTCCGTACTCTCGCCGCGTGTTTCAGGGACGGGTACGGGCGGGCTCCGACCGCCTCAGAGGAACTTGGCCTTGCCCGGGCCCTCCTCCACGAAGCTGCGCATCCCGCGCTCGCGGTCCTCGGTCGCGAACAGCCCCGCGAACCAGTTCCGTTCGACGGCGAGGCCGGTCTCGATGTCCGTCTCCAGGCCCATGTCGATCGACTCCTTGGCGGCGCGCAGCGCGAGCGCCGGTCCCTGCGCGAGCCTCGCGGCCCAGGCGTGCGCCTGTGCGTACACCTCGTCGGCCGGTACCACCCGGTCGACGAGTCCGAGCGCCAGCGCCTCGTCGGCCTTCACCATCCGGCCGGTGAAGATCAGGTCCTTGGCCTTGGAGGGGCCGATCAGCCGGGAGAGGCGCTGGGTGCCGCCCGCGCCGGGGATCAGACCGAGCAGGATCTCCGGCTGCCCGAGCTTCGCGTTGTCCGCGGCGATGCGGATGTCGGCGCACAGCGCCAACTCGCAGCCCCCGCCGAGCGCGTAGCCGGTGACGGCGGCGACGACCGGCTTCGGGATGCGGGCGACAGCGGTGAAGGACTCCTGCAGCGCCCGGGACCGTACGATCATGGCCGCGTGGTCCATGGCCTGCATCTCCTTGATGTCCGCGCCCGCCGCGAACACCTTCTCCCCGCCGTAGATCACCACGGCGCGCACGTCCTCGCGGCGCGTGGCCTCCTCGGCGAGCTCCTTGAGCCGGTCCTGCGTGGCGACGTCCAGCGCGTTCATGGGAGGGCGGTCCAGGCGGATCGTTCCGACGCCTTCTGCCACTTCGAGATGCACAGTCATGCTGGCAGGTTAACGGGGATTAACGGGAGCGGGGCCGGTGCCGTTGCTCACAGAGGTGAGAGCGGCACCGGGCCCGCGAGCCGGGAAGGGGCGAAGCCCTACGCCGTCCAGTCCGCCCAGGACATGTTCCAGCCGTTTAGGCCGTTGTCCGGTGCGACGGTCTTGTCGTTGGAGTGCTTCACGATGACCACGTCGCCGGTGATGGAGTGGTCGAAGAACCAGGCCGCGGGCGCGTTGCGGTCGCCGCCGCCGCGGGTGTCGCGCAGGCCTACGCAGCCGTGGCTGGCGTTGTAGTTGCCGAAGGCGTCGCCGCCCCAGTAGTTGCCGTGGATGAAGGTGCCGGAGTCGGTCAGGCGCTGGGCGTCGGGTACGTCCTTGATGTCGTACTCGCCGCCGTAGCCGACCGTCTCGCCGTTCATGCGGGTCACCCGGAGGCGCTCGCTGATGACCATCTGGCCGTTCCAGGTGTCGTAGCCCGGCTTGCCCGTGGTGATCGGGATGGTCTTGTAGACCTCGCCGTCGCGCTTGACGACCATCTTGTGGGTCTTGACGTCGACGGTGGAGACCTGGCTGCGGCCGATGGTGAACGTCACGGTCTTGGCCTGCTTGCCGTAGACGCCGGGGCGGCCCTCGACGCCGTCGAGGTTGAGCTTGACGGTGACCTTCGTACCGGCCTTCCAGTACTGCTCCGGGCGGAAGTCGAGGCGGTCGTTGCCGAACCAGTGGCCCTGCACGTCGACCGCGGGCACCGTCTTGATCTCGATGGCCTTCTCGACGTCCGCGGGGTGCGTGATGCCGCGCGTGAAGCGGATCGAGAAGGGCATGCCCACGCCGACCTTGGAGCCGTCCTCGGGTGAGTAGGTGCCGACGAAGGTGTTCTTCGGGGTCAGCGTGGTGAAGGCCGAGTCCTCGGCGGACTCACGGCCGCCGGCGTCCTTGGCCACCGCGTGCACCTTGTACTTGGTGGCGGCGGCGAGGTGCGTCGCGGGTGTCCAGGTCGCGCCCCCGCCCGTGATCGTCCCGGCCACCGCGTTGCCCTTGGTGTCCGCGACCTTGACCTCGGTCAACTTGCCCTTGGCCGCGCTCACCTTGAGGGCGCCGCTGGTCTTCACGCCGTCGGCGCCGTCCTTCGGCGCGATCGTCACGACGGCCTGCGAGGCCTTGGTGTCCGCCTTGGTGGAATCCTTGCCCTTGCCGTCCTCGGATCCGGACCCGGAACCCGAGTCCCCTCCCCCGCATGCCGTCACGGCGAACAGCAGCACTCCGAGAAGCAGTGCCGACAGGCCCTTGCTCCCGCGTGCCCGTGCGCCAACCGACGCCCCCGATATCGGTCGCCCGTTCACAGTCGTTCTCCCCTCGCACGGCCTGATCAGGCCCGCACTCCAGCGCGGCCCCCCGCGCGTATCGCGCTAATTAATCACACGGCCTGCGGCGATGGCTCCCCGGGATTGTCACTGTTCAGTCCCAACTTGGGCCGTGTGGGGGCGTGCCCGACTCACCCCGGGGGCGTACCCCTATGTCGGGCTACTTCACCGCGCCGCCCGCTTTCCACTCCTTCCACCCCATGTTCCATCCTCCGAGGCCGTTGTCGGGAGCGACCTTTTTGTCATTGCTGTGGACCACCTCGACGACGTCGCCGATGAGGCTGCGGTCGAAGAACCAGCCCGCGGGCTGCTCCGAGCTGCCGCCCTTGACGTCCTTGAGGCCCACACAGCCGTGGCTGACATTCGTGTTGCCGAAGCTGCTGGGCGCCCAGTAGTTGCCGTGCAGGAAGGTCCCGGAGTCGGTCAGCCGCATCGCGTGGGGGACGTCCGGGATGTCGTACTCACCGCCGAAGCCGACCGTGCGGCTGTTCATACGGGTCACTTCCAGCATCTCGGTGACCACCATCTTCCCGTTGTACGTGGTGGTCTTCGGGGCGCCCGCCGTGATCGGCACCGTCGCGAGGAGGTCGCCGTCGCGGCGCACCTGCATCGTGTGCGCGGCGGCGTCGACGAGGGAGACCTGACTGCGGCCGACGGTGAACGAGAAGGACTTGTACTGAAGTCCGTAGACCCCGGGCGCGCCCTCCACGTCCCGCAGCCGCAGCCCGACGGTGACCTCGGTGCCGGGCTTCCAGTACGTCTCGGGCCGGAAGTCCAGGCGCTCCTTGCCGAACCAGTGCGGGCGGATCTCGACGGCGGGCTTCGCCGCCACGTGGATCGCGCGCTCGACGGCGGCCCTGTTCTCGATCTCCCGGTTGAACTCCAGTGAAACGATCATTCCGGTGCCGACGGTCGAGCGGTTCTCGGGGGTCACGTACCCGATGAAGCGCTCGTCCGGGACGTATGTCGTGAACGTCGTGTGCCGTGCCGAGCGCCGCCCGTGTCCGTCGAGGGCCACCACGTCGAGGGTGTACTTGGCGGCGAGCGCCAGCCGCCCTGCGTCGGGCTGCCAGCTGAGTCCGTCGTCGGAGATGCGGCCGGGCACCGGGGAGTCCTGGGCGTCCTGGGACCGCACCGCCTTCACGGACTCCAGGCGGCCACTGGGCACCCGTACCCTGAGCCGCTCCTCGGGGCGTACGGCCCTGCTGCCGTCGTCCGGCGATACGCGGATGACGTCCTCGGGTGCGCGGGGCTTGCCGAGTACCTGGTCCATTCCGTCCGACGTGCAGCCGGCGGCTCCGGCCAGCAGGGCGGCCCATGTCAGTGCGGCGGCCAGCGCCGCCCCTGCGCGCCGCGCGCGCCTCTGTGCGTCCATCACGCAGGGCCCAACGACCATGCACCTCTGGGGAAACGTGAGTGCGAGCCAAGGTCTGGGCAGAACAGTGGGGAGGACGACGCGAAGGGGAGCCGCGGCCGGGACGCCGTACGCCCCCCTTCGAGCCGTTCCACCGAGCCGCAGGAGGCTGACAGGTGTCGAGCGCAGCCAAGCAGGAGGCAGTTCAGGAAGGGGCGGTCCCGGAGCAGGCGGTCCCGGAAGGGTCGGCTCCGGGCGGCGGGGCGTCCGCGCGCCCCGCCGCCGTGCTGAACGGCGCGCACCCTGCGGAGCCGTCCGTGGCGGTGTGGCCGGGGGCCCCGACCCCGCTCGGGGCGCGCTTCCGTGTCGGCCCCGACGGTGTCGCGGGCACCAACTTCGCGCTGTGGGCGGGCGGCGCGGAGGCGGTGGAGCTGTGTCTCTTCGACGAACTCGGCGTGGAGAGCCGGGTTCCGCTGACCGAACTGACGCACGAGATCTGGCACGGCTTCGTGCCCGGGTCCATGCCGGGACAGCGCTACGGCTACCGGGTGCGCGGCCGCTGGGACCCGTGGACCGGCGCCCGCTGGAACCCGGCGAAGCTGCTTCTCGACCCGTACGCCCGTGCGGTGGACGGCGACTTCAGTCTGCCGCCCGAGGTGTACGGCCATGTGCGTGACTGGCCCCAGCAGCAGGTCGCGGACACCGTGCGCGACGACCGGGACTCCGCGCCGTACGTCCCCAAGGGTGTCGTCGTGCACGATGACGACGACTGGTCGGACGACCGCCGCCCCAAGACGCCGTGGGCGGACTCGGTGATCTACGAGATGCATGTGCGCGGATTCACCAAGCTGCACCCCGGGATTCCGGAGGAACTGCGCGGCACCTACGCCGGGTTGGCGCATCCGGCGGCCGTCGAGCACCTCGTGAGGCTCGGCGTGACGGCCGTCGAGCTGCTTCCGGTGCATCAGTTCGCCCACGAGGACCATCTGTTGCGCAAGGGGCTGCGCAACTACTGGGGCTACAACTCGATCGGCTACTTCGCCCCGCACGCGGCCTACGCGGCGTCCGGGACGACCGGCCAGCAGGTCGGCGAGTTCAAACGCATGGTGCGCGCCCTGCACGCCGCCGGAATCGAGGTCATCCTCGACGTGGTCTACAACCACACGGCGGAGGCCGGGGAGTTGGGGCCGATGCTGTCGCTGCGCGGCATCGACAACCGGGGCTACTACCGGCTGCAGTCGGACGCGCGCAGGTACGCGGACTACACGGGCTGCGGCAACACCCTGCATGTCGTCCAGCCGCACGTGCTGCGGCTGATCACCGACTCGCTCCGGTACTGGGTGACGGAGATGGGGGTCGACGGTTTCCGTTTCGACCTGGCGGCGGCGCTCGCGCGGTCGATGCACGACGTCGACATGCTCTCCCCCTTCCTCGCCGTCATCGCCCAGGATCCGGTACTGCGCCGGGTGAAGCTGATCGCGGAGCCCTGGGACGTGGGCTCGGGCGGCTACCAGGTGGGCGCGTTCCCACCGCTGTGGACGGAGTGGAACGACCGCTACCGCAATGCCGTACGGGACTTCTGGCGGGGTGCGCTGCCGGACGTACGGGATCTCGGGTACCGCCTGTCGGGGTCGAGCGACCTGTACGCGTGGGGCGGTCGGCGGCCGTACGCGTCGGTGAACTTCGTGACGGCCCACGACGGCTTCACCCTGCGCGACCTCGTCTCCTACGAGCGCAAGCACAACGAGGCGAACGGGGAGGGCAACCGGGACGGCACGGACGACAACCGGTCGTGGAACTGCGGGGTCGAGGGCGAGGCGGACGACGAGCGTGTACGGGCCCTGCGCCGACGGCAGTTGCGCAACCTGCTGACGACGCTGTTGCTGTCGACCGGGGTGCCGATGCTGGTCGCGGGCGACGAGCTCGGGCGCACGCAGCGGGGCAGCAACAACGCGTACTGCCAGGACAACGAGATCAGCTGGGTCGACTGGAGCCTGCTGGAGGAGCCGGGCTGGCGTGCCCTGTTCGACCTCACCGCCCGGCTGATCGAGCTGAGGCACCGTCATCCGGTGCTGAGGCGGCGGGCGTTCTTCTCGGGGCGGGCCCACTCGGCGGACGGGCTGCGGGACCTGGCGTGGTTCACGGCGCGGGGCACGGAGATGACGGAGCGGGACTGGTACGCCCCCGCCGGCACGCTCGGCATGTACCTCTCCGGGCGGGACATTCCCGGCCGGGACGCGCGGGGCGCGCCGATTCTCGACGACAGCTTCCTGGCCGTCCTGCACGCCGGGGACCGGCCGACCAGCTTCGTTCTGCCGGGGCCGCCGTGGGCGGAGCGGTACGAGGTGGTCGTCGACACCTCGCAGGAGGAACAGGCGGCGGCGCCGGGTCTGGTGCACCGGGCGGGGGCGACGGTCACGGTGCCGGCGCGGGCGGTGCTGCTGCTGCGGGTGGCGGACTGAGCGCGGCGGGGAGCGGCTCCCGGATCAGCCCAGGATGCCCCGCTCGTACGCCACCGCCACCGCGGCCGCCCGGTCGCTGACGCCCAGCTTCGCGTACAGATGGGTGAGATGGGTCTTCACGGTCGCCTCGCTGATGAAGAGTTCGCGGGCGATCTCGCGGTTGGACGTGCCCTTGGCGACCAGGGCGAGGACCTCGCGCTCGCGGGCGGAGAGGGACTCGTTGCCGGGAGCCGCGGGAGCGCGGACCGCGGAGACCAGCCGGGAGGCGACGGCCGGGGAGAGGACGGTGCGTCCCTGAGCCGCCGCGCGGACGGCGGTGAACAGCTCCTCGCGCGGGGCGTCCTTGAGCAGATAGCCGGTGGCGCCCGCCTCGATCGCGGGGATCGTGTCGGAGTCGGTGTCGTACGTGGTGAGGACGAGGACCTTCGCACGGGCGCCCGTGCGCGTCAGCCGGGCGATGGCGTCGACCCCGCCGCCCCCCGGCATGCGCAGGTCCATCAGGACCACGTCCGGGTCGAGGGCCGCGGCCCGCTCGACCGCCTCGACGCCGTTCGACGCCTCGCCGAGCACCCGGAATCCGGGCGCGGCCTCGAACATGCCGCGCAGACCGTCCCGTACGACGGGATGGTCGTCTACGACGAGCAGGGTGATCACAGGGTCATCCGTCATGGCGGACCAACGGTACGCGAGCCGACACCGCCGTGCCGTGCCCCGGTTCCGACTCGACGGTGAGCGCGCCCGCGATGCGCTCGGCGCGGGCACGCATGCCGTCGAGGCCGAAGCCGCCGCTGCCGGTGCGTGCGGGGACGGCGAGCGGGTCGAAGCCGCGGCCGTCGTCGCGGATGTCGAGCAGGACCTCCTCGCCCATGAAGGACAGGGTGACCCCGGCGCGGGTGGCGGCCGCGTGCCGCCCGGCGTTGGACAGGGACTCCTGGGCGATGCGCAGCAGGGTCGCGGAGACCTCGTCATGGAGCTGTTCGGCCGTGCCGGTGACGGTGAACTCGGCGCGGACGCCGGTGCGTTCGCCCCAGGCGGCGACGGTCTTGCGGAGCGCCTCGGGCAGGCCGTCGGAGGCGAGCGCCACGGGGGCGAGGTTCTGTACGGAGCGGCGGGCCTCGCCGAGGCTGTGCCGGGCGAGGTCGGCGGCGCGGTCCAGGTGTTCCCGGGCGGCGGCCGGGTCGGGGGTGCCCGCGACGACCTGGAGCTGGGCGATGATCCCGGTCAGGCCCTGCGCGATGGTGTCGTGGATCTCGGCGGCGAGGCGGCGGCGTTCGTCGGCGACCCCGGCCTCCCTTGCCTGGAGGAGGAGTTGGGCGTGCAGTGCGGCGTTCTCGTCGAGGGCCTGCTGCAACGCGGTGTTGGTGCGTTCGAGTTCGGCGATGGTGGAGGTCTGGACGCGGGCGTGCTCGTCGTCCTGGGCGGCCAGGCGGCTGAAGACGGCGAGCAGGCCGACGTTGACGCCGAGCACCAGGCAGAAGCCGAGCCACATCACCCAGCCGTGCGGGGGCATGCCTCCGACCTGGGATCCGGACATGGTGACGGCCGTGGCGAAGAGGCCCGCCTTCACCAGGCGCGGGCGCAGCAGCCGGCTGACGTCGTAGTACCCGGTGACGGCGTAGAAGGCGAAGAACGGGTTGAGCCAGCACAGGGCGAAGCCGAAGGCCCAGCGGACGCCGTAGTAGACGGCGCCGGCCGCGGACGGGCCCGGCCGGCTCCGGGCCGCCTTGTCCCACACCAACTGCAGGGCGAGGGCCGCGAGCACAAGGACGGTGGCCGCGTACGCCTCGGCCGTGGCCATGCCGACCGCGCCGGCCGAGACGACGGCGGCGAGGGCGCCGATGCCCAGGAGTCCGTACGGTCCCCAGCGGTGGAACGCCGCCCGCCGCGCCCCGCTCCCCGTGTCGGCGGCCCTGACCGCGATGCCGGGCATCGACATCGCGACCGCGGCCGCCCCCGTGCCGCCCGCCCCTGCCTCGTCCGTCATGGCCCCAGTGTCGTGCACGGCCTGGCTCACTCCCAGCGGAACCAGCGCGTCGCCGCGCCGGACAGCAGCAGGATCCACATCACGAGCACGCCCAGGTGGGTCCAGCCCGGCCAGTGCCCTGCCGCCGCCTGGTTCAGGGCCTCGGCCGCGGCCCCGAACGGTGTGCAGCCGACGATCCGGGCGAGGGTGTGCGGCATGGCCTGCACCGGCAGCCACACGCCCGCGCAGAACATCATCGGGAAGAACACGGCCGACCCGATCGCGCCCGCGATCTTCGTCGTGCGGGACAGGGCGGAGATCACCGAGCCGAGCGCGAGGGCGACCAGCACCGCGAGCAGGAGGGCCAGCGCGTAGCCGAAGGGCTGCTTCGGCAGGCGTACGTCGAAGGCGAGCCGGCCGACGGCGAGGGCGAGCAGCGCGGACACCAGGGCCGCCCCTCCGTAGAGCACCATCTGCGCGCTCAGCAGGGCGCTCGGCCGTACGGGCGTGGCGGACATGCGGCGCAGGATGCCGCGCTCGCGGTAGCCGGTGAGCGTCTGCGGCATCGACTGCAGTCCGCCCATGATCAGACCGAGCAGCACGGCGACCGGGACGTACGCGTCGACCGTGCGCAGCCCGCCGAGGGAGGAGTCGGCCTCGCGGAAGGACGGGATGGAGCCGAGGATCGCCAGCAGGAGGGTGGGGAACAGCAGGATCCAGAAGAGGGCGCCGGGTTCGCGGCGGAAGAGCCGGACCTCGGTGCGCAGAACGGCGGGGTTCAGTGCAGGTTTCAGTGCAGGTTTCGCGGCGGACTTCGGGGCGGTTTTCACCAGGGTGCTCATGCTGCGGTCTCCGTCAGGTCGAGGAACGCGTCGTCCAGCGTGGCGTCGGTGACGCGGAGCTGGTGGGCGGTGATGCGGTGGCGGGCGAGCAGCGTGAGGACCGCGTTGACCGTCTCGTCGGTGCCGGACAGGGTGAGGCGGCCCTCCTTGTGCTCGACGGACGCGAGGGCGGGGAGCGTGTTCAGGTCACGCTCGTCCAGCGGCGCGGACGGCGTGAAGCTGATGACCGTGGAGCCCGCCGAGCGGCGGATCAGCCCGGCCGGGGTGTCCAGGGCGGCGACGCGCCCCTGGTCGATCACGGCGATCCGGTCGCACAGGCGCTGCGCCTCCTCCATGAAGTGCGTGACGAGCAGGACGGTGACACCGCTCGCGCGGACGTCCTCGATGAGCTGCCAGGTGTCACGGCGGGCCCGCGGGTCCAGGCCGGTCGTCAGCTCGTCGAAGACGACGACCCGGGGACTGCCGACGAGGGCGAGCGCGATGAACAGGCGCTGTTTCTGGCCACCGCTGAGCTTGCCGAAGCGGGTGCCCAGCCGCGCGGTGAGGCCGAGGCGTTCGGCGAGGGGACGCCAGTCGGCCGGGCGCGGGTAGAAGGAGGCGTAGAGCTCCAGCGCCTCGCCGACAGTGAGCTTCGCCTGGAGCTCGCTCTCCTGGAGCTGGGCCCCGAGGACGCGGGCGACCTCCTCGTGGTCGGCGACCGGGTCGAGGCCGGTGACGCGGACGCGGCCCGCGTCGGGGACACGCAGGCCCTCGACGCACTCGACGGTGGTGGTCTTGCCGGCGCCGTTCGGGCCGAGGATCCCGAAGATCTCGCCCTCCTCGACGGCGAAGGAGACGCCGTCGACGACGGCCCGGCCGCCGTAGGACTTGCGCAGGCCGCTGACTTCGATCACGGATGTGGCTGGTTTGACGGACATGCTTCGAGGGTCCCGTCGAGGCGGGGCCCGGCACATCGCCCATCGCGCTGGAGACCGCATCAGCCGATCGGTTGATGCGGCGGTACGACCCCCGCGAAGGCGGTGGTACGACCCCTCGAACGCGCAGGTCGTAGGACCGACGGCCGATCCCGGTCCGGCCAAAACTCGCTGGGCGTTGTCAGTGCCGATCCGTAGGCTCGCCCGTGATGCCCACGACACGTGCAACCACCAAGGACCACTCCGCCGTACGGACGCTGCTGCGCCTGTGGCCGTATGTGCGGCCGGTGCGACTGCGGCTGTTCGCCGCTGCCTTCGTGTCGGTGGTCGCCTCGTGTCTGGGTCTGGTGATTCCGCTCGTCCTGAAGTGGCTCGTGGACGGACCGGTGGCCGACCGGGACACCGGGGGCATCTGGCTGGGCGCGCTGTATCTGCTGCTGCTCGGCTTCGCGGAGGCGCTGCTGTTCGGTCTGCGGCGGTGGCTGGTGGCACGGCCGCTGGCGGGCGTCGAGGCGGGGATGCGGGCGGATCTGTACCGGCATCTGCAGCGGCTGCCGGTCGCCTTCCACGACCGGTGGGCGTCGGGGCAGTTGCTGTCGCGCGGCATGACCGACCTGATGCTGCTGCGCATGTTCCTCGCCTTCCCTCTTACGTTCCTGCTGGTCAACGCGGTGACGATCGTGGTGGGCGTGGCCATCATGCTGTTCCAGGACTGGACGCTCGGGCTGGTGATCCTGGGGCCGGGCATCCCCGTGATGATCATGTGCTCGCTGTTCGAGGGGCGGTACGCGACGGTGGCCCGGCGCGCCCAGGACCAGGTGGGCGATCTGACGACGGTCGTCGAGGAGAGCGTGCTCGGCATCCGGATCATCAAGGGGTTCGGGCAGCACCGCAGCCAGGCCCGCGCCTTCCGGGACCTGTCCTCGACGCTGCGCGGCACGGAGTTCGACAAGGCGCGGCTGCTCGCCGTGATCTGGGCCGTCATCGTCACCCTGCCGGAACTGGCCATCGGCGCCGCTCTCGTCCTCGGCACCGTCCAGGTCGCCGACGGCGACCTCTCGGCCGGCACCCTGGTGGCCTTCCTCTCCACCGCGCTCGCCCTGCGCTGGCCCATCGAGTCCATCGGCTTCCTGCTCGCCATGAGCCAGGAGGCGGCGACGGCGACGGAGCGGTACTTCGAGGTGATGGACGAGGAGCCGGAGTCGGCGGACGCCCCGACGGCGCACGCACCCCTCCTCGTCGCGGACGCCCCGACCGCGCAGGGACCCGCGGCAGGCACGGCCGCCGCCGCCGCGGACGGCGGACTCCGGTTCCACGACGTCCGGTTCCGCTACCCCGACGCTCCCGCCGACGCGCTTCCCGTCCTCGACCGCATCGACCTGCACGTCCGCCCCGGCGAGTCGATGGCCCTGGTGGGCGCGACCGGCAGCGGCAAGACGACGCTCACCGCGCTCGTCCCCCGGCTGCACGAGGTGACGTCGGGCCGCATCACCCTGGACGGCGTGGACATCACGGCGATGCCCCGGGCGGCCCTGCGCGAACTCGTCGCCGTCGCCTTCGAGGAGCCCACCCTCTTCTCGGCCACCGTCGGCGAGAACGTCCTCATGGGCGCGCCGCACTCCGCGGGCGAACCGGAGCTGGAGCGGGCGCTGGCCGTCGCCCAGGCCGACTTCACGCACACGCTGCCGCAGGGCACGGCCACCCAGGTCGGCGAGCAGGGCCTGAGCCTGTCCGGCGGCCAGCGCCAGCGTCTCGCCCTGGCCCGGGCGGTCGTCGGGCGCCCCCGCTTCCTCGTCCTGGACGACCCGCTCTCCGCACTGGACGTCCACACGGAGGCCGCGGTGGAGGCCGCGCTGCGCCGCGTGCTGGCCGAGACGACCGCCCTGATCGTGGCCCACCGCCCGTCCACCGTGCTGCTCGCCGACCGTGTGGCGCTGCTCTCCGGCGGCCGTGTCGCGGCGGTCGGCACGCACCAGGAACTGCTGCGCACCAACGCCGAGTACGCCTGGCTGATGTCGGGCACCGAGGAGGACGACCGATGACGGCGCCGACGACGACCGCGCCGGACAAGGACCCGGACAGCAACACCGGCGACGGCGGCGGCAAGGGGCGGGCCGGGCAACCGGCCGATCACCGCGACCCCTTCGACCACGACGATCTCCCCACGCCCCCGGGCGCGACGGCCGCGCTGCTGCGCTCCCTGCTGGCCCCGCTGCGGGCCCGCGTCGTGCTCACGACGGTGCTGCTCCTGGTCCAGCAGGCGGCGGTGCAGCTGGGCCCGCTGCTGGTCGCGTACGCCATCGATCGCGGCGTACCGGCGTTCCGCCGTGACGACCACGGTCCGCTGATCGCGGTCGGGGTGGCGTACGCGCTGTGCGCGGTGCTCTCCGGGGCTCTGCAGTACGCGTTCATCCTGGCGTCCGCGCGGGTCAACCAGGACGTGCTGCTCGATCTGCGCGGCCGGATCTTCCGGCACGCGCAAGCCCTGAGCATCGACTTCCACGAGCGCTACACCTCGGGCCGGCTGATCTCCCGCTCCACCACGGACGTCGAGTCGCTGCGCGAGCTCCTCAGCGAGGGCCTGCAGGAACTCGTCATGGTCATCCTGTCCTTCGTCTACATCTCCGCGATGCTGCTCTGGCTGGACCTGGGCCTCGGTGCGGTGGCGGTGGCCTCGTTCGTGCCGCTCCATCTGCTCATCCGCCTCTACCGGCGCCGCGCGGCCAGGATCTTCCTGCTGCGGTCCACCGCGATCGCGGCGGTCATCGTGAAGTTCGCGGAGACGATGAACGGCATCCGCCCGGTGCGCGCGTTCAGGCGCGAAGCGGCCAACGACGCGGACTTCCGCGTACTGAACCAGCGCCACGAACGCGTCAACGCCGACTCCTTCCTGGAGATGGCCCGCTATGTCACCAGCTCCCGCCTGGTCGCCAACATGGCGGTGGCGGGCATCGTGCTGTGGGGCGCCCACCGGGTGGCGGACGGCTCGCTGGAGCTGGGCGTCCTGGCGGCGGCGGTGCTGTATCTGCGCCGGCTCTACGACCCCATCGACCGCCTGGCCATGTTCCTCAACTCCTACCAGTCGGCGGCGGCCTCGCTGGAGAAGATCGCCGGGTTGCTGGCCCAGACGCCGTCGGTCCCGGAGCCTTCCGCACCGCGCCCGCTGCCCGCCCTGGAGTCCGAGCACCCGGGCCGGGAGGTGGTGTTCGACGACGTCCGCTTCGCCTACCGCACCGGCGGCGAGGTCCTCCCGCGCTTCTCCCTCACCCTGCCCGCCGGGCAGACCGTGGCCGTCGTCGGCTCGACGGGCGCCGGCAAGTCGACGCTCGCGAAGCTGCTGGCCCGCTTCTACGACCCCTCCGAGGGACGGGTCCTGCTCGACGGCGTCGACCTGCGCGAGCTGTCGGTGCCCGAACTGCGGCGCGGTGTGGTGATGGTGACGCAGGAGGCGTTCCTGTTCTCCGGCACGGTCGCCGAGAACATAGCGATCGGCCGCCCCGACGCGTCCCGCGAGGACATCGAGCAGGCGGCCAAGGCGATCGGCGCCCATGACTTCATCAGCTCGCTGCCCGAGGGCTACGACACCGACGTACGCAAGCGGGGCGGCCGCATTTCGGCGGGTCAGCGCCAACTGGTCGCGTTCGCGCGGGCGTTGCTCGCCGACCCGGCGGTCCTGATCCTCGACGAGGCGACCAGCTCGCTGGACATCCCCGGTGAACGGGCCGTGCAGCGCGCCATGCTGACGGTGCTGCGCGGCCGTACGGCGGTGGTCATCGCGCACCGGCTGTCCACGGTGGAGATCGCGGACCGGGTGCTGGTCATGGAGCACGGCCGGATCGTCGAGGACGGCAGCCCGGACCGGCTCATCGCGGACACCGGCAGGTTCGCGGACCTGCACCGGGCGTGGCGGGACAGCCTGGTCTAGACGCCGCGAAGATCCGTCAGAAGCCCCCTAGCAGCGGGGAGGCAGCGGACGCAGACCTGAGTGGGGCGAGGGAGCTCAAAATGATTGACGCGTACGGGGATCCAGGTACCCCGGACTGCCGCGGTGGCGGCCGGTATCTGTGGTGGCTGGTCACTCGGCAGCCGGGCCGCGCCGCGGCCGGGGCGCTGCTCGGCAGCACCTGGCTGGTGCTGATAGCGGTGGCGCCGTACCTGCTGTCCCGGGCGATCGACGACGGCCTGGAGCCGGGCGACCAGACGGCGCTGGCCGGCTGGACCGCCGCCCTGGTCGGTGTCGGCGCGTTCAACGCCTGGCTGAGCATCATGCGGCACCGCACGATGACCCGGGTCCGGATGGACGCCAACTTCCGCACGGTGAAGGTCGTCGTGGGGCAGTCGGTCCGGCTGGGCTCCGCGCTGTCGCGCCAGGTCGGGGCCGGTGAGGTCGTCACGATCGGCGTGGGCGACGTCCAGACCATCAGCCAGGCCCTGACCGTCGTCGGCCCGGGCGTCGGCGCCGCCGTCTCCTACCTCTTCGTCGCCGCTCTGCTGCTCTCGGTCTCGCCGCTGCTGGCCGGCGTCATCCTGCTGGGCCTGCCCGTGGTCGTCGTCGTGGTGGGCCCGCTGATGGGACGGCTGCAGAACACGGAGACGGCGTACCGCGAACGACAGGGCGTGCTGACCGCACGGATCGGCGATCTCGCGGGAGGACTGCGGGTCCTCAACGGACTCGGCGGCAAGGGGCTGTTCGCCGACGCCTTCCAGCGGGACTCGCAGCGGCTGCGGGTGCAGGGGTACCGGGTCGGGGCGGTGACCAGCTGGATCCAGGCGCTGGGTGTCGGGCTGCCGACGGTGTTCCTCGCCGTCGTGACCTGGCTTGCGGCCCGGCTGGCCGCCCAGGGTGACATCACCGTGGGCGAGTTGGTGTCGGTGTACGGCTATGTCGCGGTCGTGGTGCCGATGGTGGCGTTCTTCATCGAGTTCGGTTACCAGCTCAGCCGCGGCGTCGTGGGGGCGCGTCGGGTCGTACGGTTCCTGCGTCTTGAGCCCCTGGAGGACAGCGGCACCAGGGACGCACCGGCCGAGCCCGCCGCGCTGCACGACCCGGAGTCCGGGGTGCGGGTGCTGCCCGGGCGGCTGACCGCGCTGGCCGGTGCCCGTCCCGCCGAGTCCGCGGCCGTACTCGACCGCCTCGGCCGGTACGCGCCGACGGCGGTGACCTGGGGCGCGGTGCCGCTCGACGAGATCGCCCTGCCGCAGCTGCGCGAGCGGATCCTGCTCGCGGACCACGACGCCGACCTGTTCGCGGGCCCGCTGCGCGAACTGATCGGCGGGCGCCGGGAACCCGCCGAGGACGACCTCGTGCGCGCCGTGCACGCGGCGGTCGCCGACGACATCGTGCAGGGCCTGCCCGACGGGCTCGACGCGGTCATGGACGCGCAAGGGCGCAACGTCTCCGGCGGCCAGCGCCAGCGCGTACGGCTGGCCCGGGCGCTGCTTGCCGACCCGGAGGTGCTGCTGGCCGTCGAGCCGACCTCGGCGCTCGACGCCCACACGGAGGCCATGGTAGCGGACCGGCTGCGGGCCGCGCGCAAGGGACGTACGACCGTCGTCACCACCACCTCCCCGCTGGTCCTCGACCGGGCGGACACCGTGCACTTCCTGGTCGACGGCAAGGTCGCCGCGAGCGGCAGCCATGCCCGGCTGCTCGCCGAGGAGCCGGGATACCGCGCACTGGTCGCACGGGACGAGGACGCCGAGACCGCCGAGACCGCCGAGGAGGTCGTACGGTGACGCCTGCGACGCAGTTGCCGAAAGACCTGTCGGGAGAACGCTCGGGAGAACGCTCGGGGCAGTTGCCCGTCGCCGAGCAGGCCGACGTGCGGCGGGCGGCGCTCAGGCTGATCCGGGCCGACCGGCGGGCGTTCCTCGCCGTGCTCGGGCTGAACGCGCTGGCGGCGGGTGCCGGTCTCGCCGGGCCGTGGCTGCTCGGCCGGATCATCGACGACGTCCGGGCGGGCGGGGGCGTCGGCGCAGTGGACCGGCTGGCGCTGGTGATCCTGCTGTGCGCGCTGGTGCAGTTGCTGCTGGCGCGCTGGGGCCGGTATGTCGGGCACCGCTTCGGTGAACGGACGCTGGCGCGGGTGCGCGAGCAGTTCGTCGAGCGGGCCCTCGCGCTGCCCGCGTCGGTGGTGGAGCGGGCCGGCACCGGCGACCTGACGGCACGCGGCACGGCCGACGTCGTCGCCGTCGGCAGCACCCTGCGCGACGCCGGGCCCGAGCTGCTCATCGCCTCCGTGCAGGCGCTGTTCATCCTCGGCGCGGTCTTCGTCATCAATCCGCTGCTGGGCGGCTGCGGGGTGGTCGGCCTGGTCGGGATCTGGATCGGGCTGCGCTGGTATCTGCGCCGGGCACGCGCCGGGTATCTGGCGGAGGGCGCGGCCGTTTCGGACGTCGCGGAGATCCTCGCGGCCACCGCCTCCGGGGCCCGTACGGTCGAGGCGTTCGGGCTCGGGGAGCGCCGGGTGGCCGCGAGCCGGGAGGCACTTGAGACATCCCGGCGTACGCGGCTGTACACGCTGTTCCTGCGCAGCGTGTTCTTCCCGGCCGTGGAGGTCTCCTATCTCGTCCCGGTGGCGGGTGTGCTGCTGCTCGGCGGCGCACTGCACGCACGGGGTGCGATGAGCCTGGGCGAGGTGGTCGCGGCCGCCCTGTATCTGCGCCAGCTCAGCGATCCGCTCGACAGGATCCTGATGCGGGTCGAGCAGTTGCAGAGCAGCGGCGCCTCCTTCGCCCGGGTGGAGGGACTGGCCCGGGCGCCGCGGGCCGAGGCCGCGGACGCGCCGGTGCCGCAGGACGACCGGATCGACGTACGCGGGGTGCGGTACGCGTACGACCGCGGGGGCGAGGTCCTGCGCGGGATCGACCTGACCGTGCGCCCCGGGGAACGGCTGGCGCTCGTCGGCCCGTCCGGGGCGGGCAAGACCACTCTGAGCAGGCTGCTGTCGGGCATCGACCGGCCGACCTCGGGCACCGTGACGGTGGGGCGGGTGCCGGTCGCCGATCTGGACGCCGAGCAGTTGCGCCGGCAGGTCGTGCTGGTCACCCAGGAGCACCATGTGTTCCTCGGCACCGTCCGCGAGAACCTGCTGATCGCCGAACCGTCCGCCACCGACGCCGAGTTGTGGGCGGCTCTCGCCGCGGTCGACGCCGCCGGGTGGGTGGCCGAGCTGCCGGACGGCCTGGACACCGTACTGGGCTCGGGCGGGACCGCCCCGGAGTCCGGCACCGGGCGGCCGGGCGGAACGCCGGTCACGGACGGCTCGCAGGCCCAGCAACTCGCTCTGGCCCGCGTCGTGCTGGCCGACCCGCACACGCTGATCCTCGACGAGGCGACGGCCCTGCTGGACCCGGCGACCGCCCGCCACACGGAGCGCGCGCTGGCCGCCGTCCTCGCGGGCCGCACCGTCATCGCCGTCGCGCACCGTCTGCACACCGCGCACGACGCGGACCGCGTGGCCGTGATGGAGGACGGCCGCCTCACCGAACTCGGCACGCACGACGACCTGGTGGCCGCGGACGGCGCGTACGCGGCGCTGTGGCGCTCGTGGCACGGGGACGGTCACGCGTACGACTGAAGCCAAGGACCGCGGTCGGGTGTGCGTCCTCTCGCCCGGCCGTACTCGTTGCCCCTCGCACCCCGGCCACCCCGGTGGACAACTCCCGTCACACCGCGGCGCCCCGCCGGCCCCTGCGTCGACGCGCTTCCGCCCCTGTCCGACTTGGGGATTGTTCAACTCTGTGCGTACGCCGGCCAACAAGTCCGTATACCGAACATGACCACCCGGACAACGGACCAATTCTGGCCAACATGTTGATGCGGTCCTGACAGACGATGCAATCTCCTGCCACTCTTCCCACGGCCACTCCACAGCAACCTCACAGTCCCATCGCTGTGCCGTGTCCGCTCCACCCCATGCACCTGTTTCTGCGTACTTCCCTGTTGTGCCCGGACGGGTCACCCTCCGTTCGGTCTCCCCTGGCCGCGCGACCCGCGGCCACGCAGAAGGAGTCAGTGTTGAGCAGCAGTTCCTCCCACAGACGCACCTCCCACACCACCCAGCGCCGCATCGCGGGCGTCGCCCTCGTCGGCGTCACCGCCCTGCTGGCCGCGGCCGTGCAGTCGGGCGCCGCCAGCGCCGCCCCGGCACAGGCACCGTCGGCGGGCAAGATCAACCCCGGCGCCGTCGCCATGAAGCTCACCCCCTCGCAGCGCGCCGAGCTGATACGCGACGCCAACGCGGCCAAGGCGGACACCGCCAAGGACCTGGGCCTCGGGGCGAAGGAGTCGCTCGTCGCCCGTGACGTCATCAAGGACGCGAACGGCACCGTCCACACCCGCTACGAGCGGACGTACGCCGGTCTCCCGGTCCTCGGCGGCGACCTGGTCGTCGACACCGCGAAGTCCGGCAGGACCGGGCACGTCTACAAGGCGACGAAGGCCGCCATCAAGGTCGCCTCGGTCAAGCCGCAGATCACCGCCGCGAAGGCGGAGAAGCAGGCGCTGACCGCCGCGAAGGCCGCGGGCTCCAAGTCCACGGACGCGGACCGCGCGCCGCGCAAGGTGATCTGGGCCGGCAACGGCACCCCGACCCTGGCCTACGAGACCGTCGTCGGCGGACTCCAGGACGACGGCACCCCCAACCAGCTGCACGTCATCACCGACGCCGCCACCGGCAAGAAGCTCTTCGAGTACCAGGGCATCAAGAACGGCATCGGCAACACGCAGTACAGCGGCCAGGTCTCGCTGACGACGACGCAGTCGGGCTCCACGTTCACGCTGAACGACGGCGCGCGCGGCAACCACAAGACGTACAACCTGAACCACGGGACGTCGGGCACCGGCACGCTGTTCTCGCAGTCCAGCGACACGTGGGGCAACAGCACCACGTCGAACGCCGCGACCGCGGGCGCCGACGCGCACTACGGCGCCGCGGAGACGTGGGACTTCTACAAGAACACCTTCGGCCGCAGCGGCATCAAGAACAACGGCGTGGGCGCGTACTCCCGGGTGCACTACGGGAACGCGTACGTCAACGCGTTCTGGGACGACGGCTGCTTCTGCATGACCTACGGCGACGGCTCCGGCAACGCCGACCCGCTGACCTCGCTGGACGTGGCCGGCCACGAGATGAGCCACGGTGTCACCTCCAACACCGCGGGCCTCAACTACAGCGGTGAGTCCGGCGGTCTGAACGAGGCCACCTCGGACATCTTCGGCACCGGCGTGGAGTTCTACGCGGCCAACTCGACCGACGTGGGCGACTACCTCATCGGCGAGAAGATCGACATCAACGGCGACGGCACCCCGCTGCGCTACATGGACAAGCCCAGCAAGGACGGCGGCTCCGCCGACTCCTGGTACTCGGGTGTCGGCAACCTCGACGTGCACTACTCGTCGGGTGTCGCCAACCACTTCTTCTACCTGCTGAGCGAGGGCAGCGGCGCCAAGGTCATCAACGGCGTCAGCTACAACTCGCCCACCTCCGACGGTCTGCCGGTCACCGGCATCGGCCGCGACAAGGCGCTGCAGATCTGGTACCGCGCGCTCACCACGAAGTTCACCTCGACCACCAACTACGCGTCGGCCCGCACGGGCACGCTGGCGGCGGCGGGCGAGCTGTACGGCACCACGAGCGCCGAGTACACGGCCGTGCAGAACGCGTGGGCGGGCGTGAACGTGGGCTCGCGTCCCGGCGGTGGTGGCGGTGGCGGTACGTCCTTCGAGAACACGGCCGACGTATCAATTCCGGACAACGGAGCGGCGGTCACGTCGTCGATCACGGTCAGCGGCCGCACCGGCAACGCACCGACCAACCTCGCGGTCGCGGTGGACATCATCCACACCTGGCGCGGTGACCTCGTCGTCGACCTGGTGGCCCCCGACGGCTCGGTGTACAACCTGAAGGCCTTCAGCTCCTCCGACTCGGCGGACAACGTCCAGACGACCTACACGGTCAACGCTTCCTCCGAAGTCGCCAACGGTGCCTGGAAGTTGAGGGTTCAGGACAAGGCGGCACAGGACACCGGCTACATCAACAGCTGGAAGCTGACCTTCCCGTAAACCCTGAACGACGGGGTTTCCCGCAAGGCACAGGACAGGGCGCCGTCCCGGAGGTTCAACTCCCCGGGGCGGCGCCCTCTTTGCCATGCCCTGACCGCGCCTTGGTTGCCGCTTTGCCAGGACCGAACCGTCTCCGTGTGACCCCCAATTCTTCACCCAGACGTCGATTTTCAGCCAAGATCTGGTCGGGGTCATGACATTTATGTGCCTCCGATGTCACTCTTCCACCGCACGGCTCACCCGCACCGCAACTTCACACCGTCCGTACGGCTACCCCACGTTGTCCGGACGCCCCCACACGAGGAGCTTGCGTGACTCAGTTCTACGCGCGTCACAAGCGCACCACTCTGGCCATCGCCACTGCTGTCGCAGCCGGAGCCCTGCTCGCCACCGGTATGACCACCGGTGCATCCGCACAGAACGCCGCCTCCCCCTCGGGCAGCACCAAGCTCGCCGGTGCCCCGGTATCGCTGTCCACGGCGGCGCGCACGTCCCTGATCCAGCAGGCGCAGGCCAACACGGCCGCGACGGCTCAGGAGATAGGCCTCGGCGCCAAGGAGAAGCTGGTCGTCAAGGACGTCATCAAGGACGCCGACGGCACGGTGCACACGCGGTACGAGCGCACGTACGCCGGTCTCCCGGTCCTCGGCGGCGACCTGGTCGTCCACCAGAAGCCGGGCAAGACCGAGACCGTGACCAAGGCGACGAAGAAGACCATCAAGGTGGCTTCCCTCAAGCCGCAGGTCACCGCCGCCAAGGCCGAGAAGCAGGCCCTGACCGCGGCGCAGGCCGCGGGCTCGGCGAAGACCGCCGCGGACGGCGCACGCAAGGTGATCTGGGCCGGCAACGGCACCCCGACCCTGGCCTACGAGACGATCGTCGGCGGACTCCAGGACGACGGCACCCCCAACCAGCTGCACGTCATCACCGACGCCGCCACCGGCAAGAAGCTCTTCGAGTACCAGGGCATCGAGACCGGCTCCGGCAAGAGCCTCTACTCGGGCACGGTCACCCTCAACACCACCAAGTCGGGCACGACGTACCAGCTGACCGACGGCACCCGCGGCGGCCACAAGACGTACAACAAGTCGCACGGCACCAGCTCGTCGGCCGGCACCCTGTTCACCGACGCGGACGACGCCTGGGGCACCGGCACGGCCTCCAGCTCGGCCACGGACCAGACCGCGGCCGTCGACGCCGCGTACGGCGCGCAGGAGACCTGGGACTTCTACAAGTCCACGTTCGGCCGCAGCGGCATCAAGAACAACGGTGTGGCGGCCTACTCCCGGGTCCACTACGGCAACGCGTACGTCAACGCGTTCTGGGACGACAGCTGCTTCTGCATGACGTACGGCGACGGCGAGGGCAACACCGACCCGCTGACCTCGCTGGACGTGGCCGGCCACGAGATGAGCCACGGTGTCACCGCGAACACCGCGGGCCTGGACTACTCGGGCGAGTCCGGTGGCCTGAACGAGGCGACCTCGGACATCTTCGGCACCGGCGTCGAGTTCTTCGCCAACAACGCCTCCGACAAGGGCGACTACCTCATCGGCGAGAAGATCAACATCAACGGCGACGGCACCCCGCTGCGCTACATGGACAAGCCCAGCAAGGACGGCGGCTCCGCCGACTCCTGGTCCTCCTCCGTCGGCAACCTGGACGTCCACTACTCGTCCGGTGTCGCGAACCACTTCTTCTACCTCCTCTCGGAGGGCAGCGGCGCCAAGACGATCAACGGGGTCAGCTACAACTCCCCGACGTCCAACGGCTCCACGGTCACCGGCATCGGCCGCGACAAGGCCCTGCAGATCTGGTACAAGGCGCTGACGACGTACTTCACGTCGTCGACCAACTACAAGGCCGCCCGTACCGGCACGCTCTCCGCGGCGAGCGCCCTGTACGGCTCCACCAGCACCGAGTACAAGGCGGTGGCGGCGGCCTGGTCCGCGGTCAACGTCAGCTAGTCACTGCCTGACCGACGCCAGGGCGGTACCCGGAGCGAAGGCAACTCCGGGTACCGCCCTAGGCTGTCCCCCATGCTCTCCCCGGACACCCCCTTCAGCTACGAGGACGTGGGCGCCACCCGCGACGGCCGCTGCCCGCCCGGGTTCCACCCCCTCCACGTACGTACGCGCATCGGCGAGGGCGAGAAAGTCTTCCGTACGGCGGCCGACGCCGTCCTGACCTGGGAGATGCACCGCGCGATGGGCGTCGGCATCTCCGCGGACGCCGACAGGGCGGCCCCCGGCGTCCACGTCACCGTCGGCCTCGGTCCCCTCATCAAGGCCCCCTGCCGCATCGTGTGGACGGTGGAGGAGTACCGCCGCGCCGGCTGGGCCTACGGCACCCTCCCCGGCCACCCCGAATGCGGCGAGGAGGCCTTCGTCGTCGAACGCACCGGCGACGGCACGGTCTGGCTCACCGTCACCGCCTTCAGCCGCCCCGCCAAGTGGTACGCCCGCGCGGCGGGCCCGGCGACGCGCGGCCTCCAGCACGCGTACGCCCGACGGTGCGGGGCGGTCCTGCGGAAGATGTGCGCGCCGTACGAGGAGTAGGTCACAACGGGGCAGGCCCCCTCACCGCAGCAGAACCCCCGCCCCCTCCCCCGTCTCCTCCGAAGGCACCGCCACCAGGCCCAACTCCGCGCCGGAGGCGAGGAGTCGATGGGTCGGGAGGATGCGGACCGTGTAGCCGAAGGGGCCGGTGCGGTCCAGGGACAGGGGGCCCTCGTAGATCCAGCGGCCCTCCGCGTCCGGGCCGCCCGCCGGTTTCAGCGGGACGCAGCTCGCGTCGGCGATGCCGTCGTCGGAGTCCACGCGGCCGGAGACAGCCTGGACCTCGACGTCGTCCGGGACCAGTTCCCCGAGGCCGACCCGCACGTGCAAGGACAGGGTGGTGCCGAGTTCGGCGGTGGTCGTGGCGACGGACGCCTCCACGTGGTCGACCTTCACGTGGTGCCACGCATCGCGCACCCGTGCCTTCCAGCCGGCCAGCTCGCGGGCGGTGTCCGGGGACAGGGCGCGATGGGCGTGGGCGGCCGGGGCGTACAGGCGCTCCACGTATTCGCGGACCATGCGGCCTGCCAGCACCTTCGGGCCCAGGTGGGTCAGCGTCTGGCGGACCATCTCGATCCAGCGGTCGGGCAGGCCGCCCTGGCCCTGTTCGTAGAAGCGCGGGGCGACGCGCTGTTCCATCAGGTCGTAGAGGGCCGCGGCCTCCACGTCGTCGCGGCGGTCGTCGTCCGTGGCCGTGCCGTCCGCCGTCGGGATGGCCCAGCCGAAGTCGGGCTGGAACCACTCGTCCCACCAGCCGTCCAGGACGGAGAGGTTCAGACAGCCGTTGAGCGCCGCCTTCATTCCGCTCGTCCCGCATGCCTCCAAGGGCCTGAGCGGGTTGTTGAGCCAGATGTCGCAGCCGGGATAGAGCTTCTGCGCCATCGCCATGCCGTAGTCGGGCAGGAACACGATCCGGTGGCGTACGCGCGGGTCGTCGGCGAACCGGACCAGCTCCTGGATCAGGCGCTTGCCGCCGTCGTCCGCCGGGTGCGCCTTGCCCGCGACCACGATCTGGATCGGGCGCTCGGGGTGCAGCAGCAGATCCATCAGGCGGTCGCGGTCGCGCAGCATCAGTGTCAGACGCTTGTAGGAGGGGACGCGGCGGGCGAAACCGATGGTGAGGACGTCCGGGTCCAACACCCCGTCGATCCAGCCCAGTTCGGCCGTTCCCGCGCCGCGCTGGCGCCAGGAGGCGTGCAGGCGTTCGCGCACCTCCACCACGAGCTGTTCCCGCAGGACGCGGCGCAGGTCCCAGATCTCCTGGTCGGCGATGTCCGCCACCGCGTCCCAGCGGTCCGAGGCGCCCACCGTCATCGCGTCCTCGGTGCGCTGCGCGCCGATCTGCCGGGCGCCGAGCCGGAAGACCTCGGGCGCCACCCAGGTCGGGGCGTGCACCCCGTTGGTCACGGAGGTGATGGGCACCTCCTCCGGGTCGAAGCCCGGCCAGAGCCCGGAGAACATCTCCCGGCTGACGTGACCGTGCAACAGGGAGACCCCGTTGGCGCGTTGGCCCAGCCGCAGCCCCATCACCGCCATGTTGAAGAGGTTGGGCTCGCCTCCCGGGTAGGTCTCCATGCCCAGCCGCAGGACGCGTTCGACGTCGATGCGCGGGAGTTCGGCGTCGGCGCCGAAGTGCCGGGCCACCAGCTCCCGGTCGAAGCGGTCGATGCCGGCGGGGACGGGGGTGTGCGTGGTGAAGACAGTGCCCGCCCGGACCGCCTCCAGGGCGGCATCGAACTCCAGCCCCTCGTCGGCCAGTTCGGCGATGCGCTCCAGGCCCAGGAATCCCGCGTGCCCCTCGTTGGTGTGGAACACCTCGGGCTGGGCGTGGCCGGTGAGACGGCAGTACGTCCGCACCGCCCGCACTCCTCCTATACCCAGCAGCATCTCCTGCAGCAGCCGGTGATCGCTGCCGCCGCCGTAGAGCCGGTCGGTGACGCCGCGTTCGCCGAGGTCGTTCTCCTCGACGTCGGAGTCGAGCATGAGCAGTGGGACCCGGCCGACCTGGGCCAGCCAGACGCGGGCGTGCAGCGCGCGGCCGCCGGGCAGCGCCAGGGAGACCTGGGCGAGGGTGCCGTCGGGTTCGCGCAGCGGGGCGACGGGCAGTTCGTTGGGGTCGAGGACCGGATAGTGCTCCTGCTGCCAGCCGTCCCGCGACAGGGACTGGCGGAAGTAGCCGTGCCGGTAGAGCAGCCCGACGCCGATCAGGGGGACACCCAGGTCGCTGGCCGCCTTGAGATGGTCTCCGGCGAGGATGCCGAGGCCGCCCGAGTACTGCGGCAGCGCGGCGGTGATGCCGAACTCGGGCGAGAAGTAGGCCACGGCGGCGGGGAGTTCGGCGGTCTGGTTCTGGTACCAGCGGTCGCCGCTCACGTAGTCGCGCAGGTCGTCGACGGCCGCGCCGAGCCTGCGCAGGAAGCGGCGGTCCTCCGCGAGCTCCGCGAGGCGCCCGGTGGACACGCTGCCGAGCAGCCGTACGGGGTCGCCGTCGGACGCGGCCCAGCGCTCGGGGTCCACGGACTGGAAGAGATCGCGTGTCTCGGCATGCCAGGACCAGCGGAGGTTGCGTGCCAGGTCACTGAGCGGGTGAAGGGCTTCGGGGAGTACGGGACGTACGGTGAGTCTGCGGATCGCCTTCACAGCGGCCACCTTCACAAAGGACGTACGCGGCAGTGCGGTGGAGAGCCTGCGGGACAGGCTCTGAGGGGCGCACCTCGTCGTACGCCCTTCGTCCCTACGACGGTAGCGGCGCGGGCGCGGATCCAACTACGGCGCATCGACTCCGTGCCTCCCCGGCTTGAGCACCGCTGCGGTGACTTCGGCGGAAAACTGCCGCAACCCTCACGTGTACCGCATGAGCGATATGGCTGATTCCGCCCTCCTGTGCGTTCTTGTGGTGCTTCACGCGGCACGAGAGGCTGCCCAGTGGCGGACCGGACCGCGCAGGCCGGACGTGGCGAGACGCGGCCGTCGTACGCCTGTCGAGGAGGGGAACTCAAGCCATGGCACGGACGCGAGAGAGGCGTCTGCGCTGGGCGGGGGGCCTTGTCGCCGTCACGACGGCTGCGGCACTTTCGGCCATCACCCTGCCCGCGCACGCCGCCCCGGAGGGGCAGATACTCGGCGCCGGCGATCCCGGTTCCGTCAGCGGAAGCTACATCGTGACACTCAAGGGGAGTACGAAGGCCCCGTCGAAGACGGGCAGGAGCATCGCCGCCACGTATGGGGCGAGAATCAGCCACACCTACGGCACGGCCCTGAACGGCTATGCGGTGAGGGTCGACGAGCGGCAGGCGCGGCGGCTCGCGGCGGACTCCCGCGTGGCCTCGGTCGCCCAGGACACCCGGATGGTGCTGGACCACTTCCAGAAGAATCCGCCGTCCTGGGGCCTGGACCGCATCGACCAGCCCGGCCTGCCGCTCGACAAGGGCTACACATGGCCCGAATCGGCGGGCGCCGGCGTGACGGCGTACGTCATCGACACCGGCATCCGGATCACCCACAAGGACTTCGGCGGCCGGGCGAGCTACGGCTGGGACTTCGTCGGCAACGACAGGACGGCCAAGGACGGCAACGGGCACGGCACGCATGTCGCCGGCACCATCGTCGGCACGAAGTACGGCGTGGCGAAGAAGGCCAAGGTGGTCGCGGTCCGCGTCCTGGACAACGCGGGCTCGGGCACGACCGCGCAGGTCATCGCGGGCATCGACTGGGTGACCCGGCACGCGCACAAGCCCGCGGTGGCGAACCTGAGCCTGGGCGGCTACGCCAACCTCCAGCTCGACGCGGCGGTGCGCAACTCGATCGCGTCGGGGGTCACCTACGCCGTCGCGGCCGGCAACGACGGGCTGCCGGCGGGCCTGTATTCACCCGCCCGGGTCAAGCAGGCCCTCACGGTCGGCGCGAGCGACAAGGCGGACCGGCGGGCGGCCTTCTCCAACACGGGTGCCTCGCTCGACCTGTTCGCGCCGGGCGTGGCGATCACGTCGGCGTCGTACACGAGCGACACCGGGAAGGCGACCTTCTCCGGTACGTCGATGGCGAGTCCGCACGTGGCGGGGGCGGCCGCGCTCTATCTGGCGGGCCATCCCCGGGCGGCACCCGCCGACGTCGGCAAGGCTCTGGTAAAACATGCCGTCACAGGGAGAATTTCGGACGTCGGTCCCGGCTCGCCGAACAAGCTCCTTCAAGTCGGCAACCCATAGCGGGGCGGGCCACCGAGGCGCCCGGGCCGCGCAGGTCAGCAGCCCCGGATGAACGGATGTGACATGTATCGGCCTCGTCCTCACCGGGCGAGGCCGGTCTTGTGTGTAGACATACGCGTGAGTAGTTAACAAAGTGCCGGAATGCGCACCCGCATAGGGTGGGAAGGCTCCCCCGGTACACCCCGCAGGCCCCACCTCCCCACACCCTCATCCGCCCACCCACGTTGATGCGGACAGGAGCGGTCATGCCCGCAACGCACCACTCGTCGTCACCCCCGACGCGCACCCCGGCCCCCGCGGCCGGTACCGACGAACCGGCCAGGTCCGGCACCGAGGTACCAGCGAGGACCGGTATGTCCGACACCATTCCGATACGACGGGCCGACACCGGTCCCCCCACCTCTTCGGCACCCCCTGCGAGCAGCGGCGACACCGTGGGGCGTATCCCGGTCCTCGATGTCCGGCCCGTCGTCCAGCACGGACGGCGGCCCGCCAAAGCGGTCGTCGGCGAGGCCTTCGAGGTCTCCGCGACGGTCTTCCGCGAGGGGCACGACGCGGTCGCCGCCAACGTCGTCCTGCGTGACCCGGACGGCCGCCCCGGCCCCTGGACCCCGATGCGGGAACTGGCCCCCGGCACCGACCGCTGGGGCGCCACCGTGTCCGCGGGGAAGGAGGGCCGCTGGACGTACCGGGTCGAGGCGTGGGGCGATCCGGTCAGCACCTGGCGCCACCACGCGGGCATCAAGATCCCGGCGGGGATGGACACGGAACTGGTCCTGACGGAGGGCGCACGCCTGTACGAGCGGGCGGCGGCCGGGGTGCCCAAGGGCAAGGGGCGCCGGGACACGATCCTCGCGGCCGTGGACGCGCTGCGCGACACGGGCCGCCCTGCCGCGGCCCGGCTGGCCGCCGCTCTCACGCCCGAGGTGAACGAGGTCCTCGCCCGCCATCCGCTGCGCGACTTCGTCACGTCGTGCGAGCCGATGCCTCTGCTGGTGGAGCGTGAGCGGGCGTTGTACGGCGCCTGGTACGAGTTCTTCCCGCGTTCCGAGGGAGCCGTGGTCGAGGAGGGCAGGCCGCCGGTCAGCGGCACCTTCCGCACGGCCGCCGAGCGGCTGCCCGCGGTCGCCGCGATGGGCTTCGACGTGCTGTACCTGCCCCCGATCCACCCCAT